>JACRNN010000057.1 GCA_016234955.1 Deltaproteobacteria bacterium
CCCGAAGGAGGAGAATAAGAAGAGAGATGGTCGAACTGACGCTATCCATAGTAAAGCCCGACGGGGTGCGCAAAAACGTAATCGGAGACGTGATAAACAGGTTCGAGAGGAACGGGCTGAAGGTGGTGGCCCTGAAGATGCATCACCTCTCTAAGAAAGAGGCCGAGGGCTTTTACGCGGTGCACAGGCAGAGGCCTTTTTTCGCGAGCCTCACGGAGTTCATGACGAGCGGCCCGGTGGTGCTGATGGCATTGTCCGGCGAGGACGCGATTAAAAAGGTAAGGGGCCTGATGGGCGCCACAGACCCGGCCAAGGCGGCCCCCGGAACGATAAGGAAGGACCTGGCGGACTCCATAGAGGCGAACATAGTCCACGGCTCGGACGGCCCGGACACGGCGGCGTTCGAGGTCCCGTATTTCTTCAATACGTTGGAAATCCACGGGTAGTTTTGTCTATGATAAACATAGAGAGGATCAAGGCCCACTACGGCTTCACCTCCGGCGACGTCAAGAACCTCATGTCGCTCAGGCCCGTGATGGAGAGGCGCCGGGACGAGTTCGTGGCGGAGTTCTACAATTACGTCAAGAACCTCGAGGAGGCGGATAGGTTCCTCAAGGACGAAGAGACCGTCAAAAGGCATCAGGACGCCCTCAAGGTCTGGTTCGTAAACATGTTCTCGGGCGAGTACGGCGGCGACTACTTCACGGGGCTTGAGAAGGTGGGAATGGCGCACGTCAAGATAGCCCTGCCCGCCCACTACGTGAACGCGGCCTTCCACTTCGTGAAGTCGTATGCGCAGATGGTGCTGCGCAAGGAGATACGGGATACGGAGGAGATATCTTTTCTGGAGCGTTCGGTGGAGAAGATACTCGACATAAACCTCGACGTATTCACGAGCTCCTATATAGAGGAGGAGAAGAAGTTCTTCCTCTCCCCTAAGGTGGAGTCCTGGCTGATCCAGATAGCCGACCGTTTCTCGCACGGCCTCAACCTTATACTGGTCTTGGGCCTCGTGCTCCTCGGCGTGATGGTCATAGGGCTCTTCGGCTATGACTTCGTGCACATATTCCAGAGCGGGGATTTTGAAAAAGGCCTCCTCTCCACGCTCGGAAGCCTCCTGATGCTCTGGGTCGTGATAGAGCTCATGGACACCGAGGTAAAGCACCTGAGGGGCGGAAAGCTGACCGTCAAGATATTTATCAACGTCGCCCTCGTGGCGATAATAAGGAAGATACTTATAGCAAGCCTCAAGCACGGAGAGGTCGAGGCGCAACTCTCCCTTGTGGCCGCGCTGGCCGTCCTGGGCGTGGTCTACTGGCTTATAGCCAGGGTGGAGAAGTAGAGCCGGTATATCCGCACGCATGCGGCCTGCCATACCCGGTCTATCACGGGTATGGCAATTGTTTTTTGTCAGGCCCCAGAACCTCCACTAAGCCGCGTCGCGGGGGCCTGTCAGTGTGTTGAAAAACACCCTGACGGCAATCCATGGACGGACTTTTTCAACATCCTGTTAGATGCATTGAATGAAAAATCTCAGAGACTTCACATACCCGGAACTCCTGCTGGAGGTGGAGGCCCTCGGCGAGCGGCCCTACAGGGCCGCGCAGATATACGGATGGGTCTTCCACAGGGACGCGGCCTCGATAGATTCCATGACGGATATCTCCAGGGAATTGAGGGAGAGGCTCAAGCACGAGTACCGCATAAGCGGCATAGACGTCCTCGACGTGAAGCGGTCCGAGGACGGCACCCGCAAATTTCTGTCCTCCCTCGAGGACGGGGCCAGGATGGAATCCGTCATCATACCCGAGGAAGGCAGGCTGACGCTGTGCGTGTCGTCCCAGGCCGGGTGCGCGCTTGGGTGCCTTTTCTGCATGACAGGGGCCGCGGGCTTTACGCGGGACTTGAGCCTCTCGGAGATGGCCGGCCAGGTCTTCGCCGCCCGGGGGCTCCTTAATGAGGGCGAGAGGATAACGAACATAGTCCTCATGGGCATGGGCGAGCCGCTCAATAACTACGGCAACGTTATAAGGTTCTTATCCGTCCTCACGGACGGCAAGGGCATGGGTTTTTCCCATAACAAGGTGACGGTTTCTACCGCCGGGCTTGTCCCTGGCATAAAAAAGCTCGGTCATGACACCAACGTCAACCTCGCGGTTTCGCTCAACGCCACGACAGACGAGGTAAGAAGCCGCATAATGCCGATAAACAGGAGATACCCGATAGCCGAGCTGATCTCCGCGCTCAAGGGGTATCCGCTCAAGAACAAGAAGTACATAACCATAGAATACGTGCTTATAAAGGGGCTCAACGACACTGCCGACGACGCTAAGAGGCTCATCAGGCTCCTGCGGGGCGTGACGTGCAAGATAAACCTCATCCCGTTCAACCTCTTCCCCGGGGCCGCCTTCGAGCGACCGGACGCGGAGAAGGTCGACGCCTTCCACGGGATAGTCTATGACGCCGGGTATACGGTGATAGTGCGCGCGAGCAAGGGCGCCGACATCGATGCGGCCTGCGGGCAGTTGAGGGGGCGCAGAGCGGTACCGGACCGCGTTAAATAAAAACAATTGACCCGCATCGGCCCTTGATGGTAAAAAAATAACGGCTCATATTTGAGAAAAAACAATTTGGTGAAAATGTCTGGAAAGCGGGGGTAGAGTTCATGGCAAAGGTCGTTGGGGTGATAGGCGGAAGCGGTCTTTATGAGATGGAGGGGCTCACCAATGTGGAGGCGGCGAGGGTGGCCACGCCTTTCGGAGAGCCGTCCGACGAGTATATAACCGGGATGCTCGGCGACACGAAGATGCTCTTTCTGCCGAGGCACGGAAGAGGCCACAGGCTCAACCCCTCCGAGGTCAACTACAGGGCCAACATATACGGCATGAAGAAGCTCGGGGCCGAATGGATAATCTCCGTCTCGGCCGTCGGCTCGATGAAAGAGCATATAAAGCCCGGCCATATCGTCATAGTCGACCAGTTCTTCGACAGGACCAGGGGCAGGGCCAGTAGCTTCTTCGGCAACGGGATAGTCGGGCACGTCGAGTTCGCCGACCCCGTATGCCCGGACTTGAGCGGAGTCCTTTTCGACGCGGCGGGCAAGGCCGGCGCAATCGCGCACAGGGGGGGGACGTATATCTGCATCGAGGGGCCGCAGTTCTCCACGAGGGCCGAATCGACGATCTACAGGTCCTGGGGCGTGGACGTCATAGGCATGACCAACATCCCGGAGGCGAAGCTCGCGAGGGAGGCCGAGATATGCTACTCGACCGTGGCGCTCTCCACCGATTACGACTGCTGGCACACTACCGAAGAGTCCGTGACCGTAGAGATGATAATCGAGACGCTGAGGAACAACGTAAAGACGGCAAAGGATATAATAAGGCGAGCGGTACCCAACATAGCCGCCAAAAGGGAGTGCAAGTGCGCCTCGGCCATGAAGTACGCGACCATCACGGACAGGGCCGCCGTCCCGGCAAAGACCAGGGAAGACATGGCGCTCCTGCTTGGGAAGTACATCTGATGGGCCGTCGGCCTCAAGCGCCGCCTGAACGGGGCCTGTGGGGCGCAACGGGCCCTGTTATGAAAAACTAACAGGTTGCGGAAATTCAAAAATTTTTTAGCGTTCCGGAGCCCCCGGGGTTTGAAGTCCTGGGAGGTTTCATGAGCCTGCCAAGGAGAGGGTATGAGCATTCTTGTAGTAGGTTCCGTGGCTTTTGACTCCGTTGAGACGCCTTTCGGCAAGGCGGACGATGTCATCGGGGGGTCCGCCACATATTTTTCCACCTCGGCGAGCTACTTCTCCGGGGTGAGGCTCGTGGCCGTGGTCGGGGACGACTTCCCCGAAGAGCACATAAGGGACCTCGAGAAAAAAGGGGTGGATACCGGAGGGCTCAAGAGGGTGCCGGGGAGGACCTTCAGGTGGAAGGGGAGGTACGACTTCGACCTGAACCAGGCCCATACG
>JACRNN010000058.1 GCA_016234955.1 Deltaproteobacteria bacterium
GCTTGACGATCTGCTTCCTCATCTGATACTGCACGTCCTGACTCATCTTGCGAGCATCGGTCTTTTCCATGCCGCATATCATACCATAATGTTTACCATAATGCTCAACTATTTGATTGCCAAGTTAATAATCAGAGGTTTCTTAACGATATGTATATGGTCTTGCCAACTCTTTATACCTTAAATCCTTGCGGCTTTCAAGAAACTCCGGCGAATTACAAGAGAGAAATATTTTGCGGCAGCCAGGGCCTGTTTATAAGCCGATTGGTCGTGCCTACTCCTCCCCTTTAACCTTCTTTCTCATCTTCTTGGCGGTGCCCCTTACTTTCTTCCGGTCGACCCTCTTCTGTTTGGCGGAGAAGGACGGCCTTGTCCTTATCCTTTTTCCGGGCCTCTCCATCGCCTTCCTTATGAGGCTTAGAAGTTTTTCCATCGCCTCCTCCCTGTTCATCTCCCTGCTTCTTGTCTCCCTTGCCGAGAGTATGAGGACGCCTTCCTCGGTTACCCTGCGGCCTCCCATGCGGACGAGCCTCTCCTTCACTTCCTGAGGCAATTTAGATCCCATGATATTGAAGCGGAGCTGTACCGCCGTGGAGACCTTGTTTACGTGCTGGCCTCCTGGCCCACCCGAGCGTATGAACTCCTCCTGAATATCGCTCTCGTCTATAAAGATATCGCCGGCAACGTGTATCATACGGAAAGTTTACGATTTATGAGGCCGCTCCTCAAGGAGAATCGCATATGGTATTCCGAAACCCTAAAACACGGCATTAAATCCAGCATGCGGACATGATTCCGAACATATTACGGGTCCTGGCGCCCTTGACACGACCGGCCCGTTAGGCTATCTTTGTATGGGGTTTGCGCCTTTGCCGAACCTTATCAAGCGGCATCTAAAACGAAAAAGGAGGAGACGGACTTGGCTAAAGACAGTGAAGATACCATACAGGTGCTCTCCAGCGAAGGCAGGGTATTCCCTCCGTCCGCGGAGCTCAGGAAGACCGCTCACATAAAGGGGATCGAGGAGTACGAGAGGCTCTACAGGGAATCGATAGATGACCCGGAGGGGTTCTGGGCGCGCATGGCCGGGGACCTCGACTGGATGAAGAAGTGGGACCGGACCCTTGAGTGGGACTTCAACAAGCCGGAGGTGAACTGGTTCGTCAACGGCAAGCTCAACGCATCCTACAACTGCGTGGACCGGCACCTCAAGTCCTGGAGGCGGAACAAGGCGGCCATAATATGGGAAGGGGACGACGGCTCGTACAGGACGTACACCTACACCCAGCTCTCCTACGAGGTGAACAGGCTCGCCAACGTGCTGAAGAAGAACGGGGTCAGGAAGGGCGACAGGGTCACCATATACCTGCCAATGATACCTGAGCTCGCCATTGCCCTCCTTGCCTGCGCCCGGATAGGCGCGATACACAGCGTGGTCTTCGGCGGCTTCAGCCCGTCATCGCTCCAGAGCAGGATACTCGACTCGGCCTCCAGGCTCCTCATCACGTCGGACGAGGGGGTGCGTGGCGGCAAGACCATCCCGATGAAGCTCAACTGCGACGCCGCGCTCCTTGAATGCCCGCAGGTGGAAAGGGTCCTCGTGGTAAAGAGGACCGGCAACGACGTGCCGATGAAGGCGGGGCGGGACGCATGGCTCGATGACGAGCTCAAGGGGCCTGACATAAGCGCGGTATGCCCCCCAGAGGAGATGGACTCCGAAGACCCGCTCTTCATACTCTACACGAGCGGCTCAACGGGCACTCCCAAGGGGGTGCTACACACCACGGCCGGTTATCTGCTCTTCTCCGCCCTCACCTTCAAGTGGATATTCGACTACAGGGAGGAGGACATCCACTTCTGCACCGCCGATATAGGCTGGGTCACCGGCCACAGCTACATCGTATACGGCCCGCTCGCCTGCGGGGCCACCTCCCTCATGTTCGAGGGCATACCTACCTACCCGGACCCGGGCAGGTTCTGGGACATAGTGAACAAGCACAGGGTGAGCATATTCTATACCGCCCCGACCGCGATCAGGGCGCTCATGAGGTCCGGGACCGAGTGGGTGGAGCGCCATGACCTGACGAGCCTGCGGATCCTCGGCTCCGTCGGGGAGCCCATAAACCCGGAGGCATGGGTCTGGTACCACACGGTGGTGGGCAAGGGCAGGCTCCCGGTGCTCGACACCTGGTGGCAGACCGAAACCGGCGGGATACTCATAACCCCCCTGCCCGGCGCCATGACGCTAAAGCCCGGCTCGGCCACAAGGCCCTTTTTCGGCGTCAAGCCCAAGGTCCTGCGCGAGGACGGGAAAGAGGCCCGCGAGAACGAGGGCGGGTATCTCGTCATAGAGAGGCCATGGCCGGGGATGCTCAGGGGGACCTTCGGAGACCCTGAGAACAAGAGGATAAAAGAGGTGTACTTCAGCCGCTTCCCCGGCTATTACCTGAGCGGGGACGGCGCCAGGGTCGACGCGGACGGGGACTACTGGCTGATGGGCAGGATAGACGACGTGCTCAACGTCTCGGGCCACAGGCTGGGCACGGCGGAGATAGAGAGCGCCCTGGTTTCAGAGGAGGAGATAGCCGAGGCCGCCGTGGTGGGGTACCCGCATGATATAAAGGGCGAGGGCATCTACGCGTTCGTCGTGCCCAAGGAGGGGGTCGCCCCGACCGATAAGCTCAGGGCGCGGCTCGAAGAGCACGTCAAGAAGGAGATAAGCCCCATAGCCAAACCGGATAAGATACAGTTCGCCACAGGGCTGCCCAAGACGCGGAGCGGCAAGATAATGAGGAGGATACTGAGGAAGATAGCCGTCGGCCATATCGAGGACCTCGGCGACACCTCGACGCTCGCGGACCCCGGCGTGGTGGATCAGCTCGTGAAGGAGAGGCTGTAAAAAAGAAGAGGCCCACGCAACTCGAACGATGCCCTGCGTAGGTTGGGTTAGCGGAGCGTAACCCAACAATCCGATTGGCGGGTTCAGGTTTGCAACCTGAACCCAAAGATTCATTCACGGGAAAAGGCCAATGCCTTCGATAAGGATTTCAAGAGACGCCGCATCGGGTTTCTACTATCTCACGTTCACGGTGCGGAACTGGTATTACATCGCTTAGCGGGTTCAGGGTTGCACCCTGAACCCGGAATTTCGTCTGGCAGCCACGAATCATTCGGGTTCAATCTGCAAGATTGAACCCGCCAGTAATGTTTGGACATCAGGAGTCCCCGCAGTTCAATAGTTCGGGGTGGGCTGCACCAACCATCTATTCCTTTTAGAAATCTTCAGCCTTGTCGGGTTAGCGGAGCGTAACCCAACAATCCTTCCGGCAAATCGTTGGGTTGAAAAACGCAACCCAACCTACAACTTAAATCAAGGTGCTGCGATTTTCAGCCCTTTGGCCTTTTCCCATCGGTTACGTCCCCCATCCCCCCATAAACGAAAAAAGGGGTAATAAGCCTTTGGGCTTATTACCCCTTCGATGTACCGCGTGATCACTCCATCGGCCTTCTTGCGCTCTTCTTCGAGGCCTTAGCGCGGCGTTTTGCCGCCTCCTGGCGCTTTCTCTTCTTCTTTACGCTGGGCTTCTCGTAAAACCTTCTCCTCTTTATTTCCTTGAAGGTCCCGTCCTGGGCCAGCTTACGCTTCAATATCTTCAGCGCTTTTTCAAGCTGGTCGTCGTAAACCTTAACCTCTGACAATACTCAACACGGCTATTGAGATCCGCTCGCCATGCTTGTTAAAAATCCTCTTCGAGGTAGAGATCATCGGTCTTTGTCTTTTTAAGCTGGAGCGGCGACTGGCAGTACGTGCAGAAGACCTGGTCCCCGACCTCCTCATCTCCGCTCATAGGCACCTCTACGGCGCAGAGGGGACATTCGAGGATATCGCCTGCGGAAATTTTTTTAACCATATAACCCCCGTTTGTTTTGACGTACGGCTCGAAGGATGAACCACCCTGGAGCAAGCTCCGGGATATCCGAAGGAAATCTATTTTATTAATCGTCTCATAATAGCATCGACATAAACTCCATCTCGGTTATCTGTTATACGTCTTTATCCTTCACTGATAACCGATAACTGATAACAGTCCGGAAACACGCGGGAATGACATCGTGGGCTGGCTGGATTTATGTAAAGACCATTATGAGACCGTTAATATATACGCGTGGCAAGCCACTGGGAATTATACCAAGAGGAAACATTAAAACAGCGGCTCTCCGGTCATCTCCACGGGTTTTTCAATGGACATGATCTTGAGCACCGTGGGGGCGACGTCCTTGAGCCCGCCGTCGCCTCTGAGCGCGGCCCCTTTCCCGTCGTCATCCACGAGGATGAAAGGGACCCTGTCCGTCGTATGCGCCGTCTGGGGTCCGCCGCCCTGGTCTATCATCCGCTCGGCGTTGCCGTGGTCGGATGTTATTATCACGGCCCAGCCCCTTTTGAGCGCCTCATCCGCCACCATCCCCACCGCGGCATCCACCGCCTCGCACGCCTTTATCGCGGCGTCGAGCACCCCGGTGTGGCCGACCATGTCGCCGTTGGCGAAGTTCATCAGCATGAAGGAGTACCCGCCCTCCCTGAGCTTCTCAACAGCGGCCCCGGCTATCTCGGCGGCCCTCATCTCCGGCTTCTTGTCGTAGGTGGGCACGTCCCTGACCGAGGGTATCAGTAGCCTGTCCTCTCCCGGGAACGGCTCCTCCCTCCCTCCGTTGAAAAAAAACGTCACATGGGCGTACTTCTCGGTCTCGCTCACCCTGAACTGGCGCAGATTGGCTCGGCTCAAGACCTCGCCCAGGATATTTTCCAGGCTCTGCGGCGGGAACAGAACCGGCAGGTTGAGCTTCCTCTCGTACTCGGTCATGCAGATGAACCCGGCGAGGTACGGGCTCTTCTCGCGCTTGAAGGCGCTCAGCCCCCCGTTGACGAAGGCCCTCGTTATCTCTCTGGCCCTGTCGGACCTGAAGTTGAAGAATATCATGCCATCGCCGTCGGATACCGTGGCAACGGGGCTCTCCCCGTTAGTTATGACGGTAGGGGCTACGAACTCGTCGGTCTCGCCGCGCGCGTACGCCTCTTGCACGGCTGTCACCGGGTCTTTCGCCTTCAGGCCTGCGCCCATGACCATGGCGTTATACGCCTTCTCGACCCTGTCCCACCTGTTGTCCCTGTCCATCGCGTAGTAGCGGCCCGAAACCGTGGCCACGGCCCCGCAGCCGATCCTCTTCATGCGCTCAACGAGCGCGCCCATGTAGCCCGCGCCGCTGTCCGGGGGGGTGTCTCTGCCGTCGAGAAAGGCGTGGACGCAGACCTTATTCAGCCCCATCGACTGAACCGCTTCGATAAGGGCGTAGAGGTGGTCTATGTGGCTGTGGACGCCGCCGTCGGATAAGAGGCCCATGAGGTGCAAGGACGCGCCCCTGGCCTTGAGGTTCTCAACGACGCTTTTTATAAGCCCGCTCCTCTTGAACTCCCCTTCCGCAACGGCCTTTGTTATGCGCGTAAGTTCCTGGTATACTATCCTCCCCGCGCCTATTGTCAGGTGCCCCACCTCGGAGTTTCCCATCTGCCCCTCAGGCAGTCCCACCGAGAGGCCCGAGGTGTCTATCGCCCCGGAGGGGTAGCGGCCGGCGAGCGATGTAAGGTTCGGCGTTGAGGCGAGGGCTACGGCGTTGCCTTCCCTCCCCGGGTTTATGCCCCAGCCGTCCATAACGATAAGGCATACCGGTTTGAAGCTCCCCCGCTGGCCAAGCCGCGGGGAATCTTCGACATGTAAGGAAGTATCTATATCCGATTCGCTCGCTTGACCCCGCGGCAAGCCGCCGGCCTTGCGCTCGCTATGCATGTTCAAGGCGTCTGTCTCCATGTTCGGAAGTTGTCGGGCCGTATCGCGTCAGACCTGGCGCACCGCCGCGATCTTTTGTATGCCGAAGGGTGTTGATCCGGCCCGAGGGGCGGCGGGCGCGGTGTGCATCGTCAGGGTGTTCCACATGCCGCAGGAAGGGCACCTTGGGTTCCATGCCTTATGGGTGGCGCTGCAGTTGGAGCATATGAAGGGCGGCAGGAACTCCCTGTCGAGGTCGAGGGCCTTGTGAAACAGGTGAGCGGCCTTGCCGCTCTGCTTCCTTCTCAGGTAAGCCTCTCCAAGGAGTATCTGCGTATAGAAGCCGTCCTCGCCTTCGTGGAAGAGCCTCTCAAGCTCCTCTATGGCGTTGTCCACCATCTCGAGCCTCAGGTAGAGTCTCGATAGCAGGAGCCTCAATTTGGCGTCATCGGGGTTCGAGATTATCTCTTTCTTATACCTCTCCAATATCTTCTCCGGGGCCGATTCCTTTCTATGGCTATCCTCGAGCTTCAGCAGTATCGGCTCGGAGTTCGGATACTTGTGGCGGGCCTTTTCCCAGACCTTTATGGCGTTGGACGTGTTCCCGTTCCTTGCAAGGGCCTCCCCGAGGAGCATATGGGCCGGCATGAACGAGGAGTCGTTCTTCAATATCTCCTTCACCATGCCGACGGCCTCGCCGAGCCTGCCCTCCTGGAGCGAGCGGCTCGCGGCCTCGAAGATAAGCCCGGTCAAAAGGCCCTTCTCCTTTTTCCTGACGGCGTCGTCCTTCTCGCACTCCACCACGGTCTTCTGGAGGGCGGCGGCCTCGCTCCACTGTCCGTCGTTGATATTGAAGTCCCTGAGCTTGCGTAGGGCGTACGGGTTCTTCGGGTCGAGCTTGAGCACCTCGGAGTACGCGCCGGCGGCCCTTCTGGAGTCGCCTGAATCGGACGAGCACCGCGCTATGGCGATGAGCAGGCCGATGGAGTCCGGGCTGTTTGAAAGGCCGTTGTCAAGCGCCTTCAATGCCTCTTTTGGCCTGTTATCCCTCATCAGGGTCTCGCACAGGCTTATTATCATGTTGGTGTCGTTCGGCTTGGCCGTGAGGGCCTTCTCCATCAGGGCGCGCGCCTCGCCTGTATCCCCCTTGAAGAGGGCCTCCGTGCCCTTGCGGTAATTCTCCTCGGCCTGGGCAAGGAGCTTCTTCTCCCTCCTCCCCTTCATCTCCATTATCGCCCTCCTGGCGTCAACGAGCAGCGAGTTCAGGACGGCAAAGACCGCCCCGGCGAAAAAGGCGAAGAAGACGAGGAGCGTCACAGGCAACACGTACGTATGGCCCTGGGTGACGACGAAGGTGACGGAGCCGGGGTTCTGCGTATGGAGGTAGAAAAAGGCGCTCAGTATGAAGATGATTACTACGAGGAGTATTTTTGTGTACATTGGTTTATTTTCCGTTTTGGCCCGGCGCTTTGAGGTTAGGCACCCTTTACTTTAATGGCTGCCTCTAAAAATCAGTTATTTTTTCCGAGGTCGAGGCAGGGGCGAAAATAAAAGCGGAGCATATATGCGAATATGTGAGCATTTTATTTTCGCCCCAACAAAGAGATCAGGAAAAAGAGCTATTTTTAGAGATAGCCTAATGCGAATACGGCTCCCCCTTGAGGATAGTAAACGCCCTGTAGACCTGCTCCGCGAGAACGACCCTTGCCATATCGTGCGGCAGTGTCATTGGCGACAGCGACAGCTCCATGTCCGACGCCTCGTAGACGGAGCCGTGGAGCCCGAACGGGCCGCCCACCACGAAGGTCAAACCCTTTTTCCCGGCCGACGCAAGGCCGCCGATGAACTCCGCGAACCCCCTGGAGGTGAACGTCCCGCCACCGTCCGTCAAAACGACGTTGAAGTCCCCCGGCCTCAATTTCTTTAGTATCCTCTCCCCATCTTTCCTGAGGATATCCTCCCTCGGCGTCTTTATCGAGGCATTCTCGTCCTTGACCTCCACCGTCTCCACCGGGACGTACCTCTTTATCCTTTTAAGATAATCCTGCGCAACGTCCTTGAAAGAGGCGTTCTTTATCGAGCCGACAGAGATGAAGGTTATCTTCAAATTCCCCCGGTCTTGCCGGCGGACCTCGTCCCCGTCCCCTTTTTAGGAGCCTTGTCCTTTACCTCGGTGGAGGGGGCCTCGGCCCAGAGCCCTTCGAGGTCGTAGAAACCGCGCACAGGGCTAAAAAAGACATGGACGACGACGTCGTTATAGTCCATCACCGCCCATCTGCCTTCGCTTGCGCCTTCGGTGGAGAGCGGGCGGACACCCTTTTTCCTCAGCCCATCGTCTATGGCGCTTACTATGGCCCGCACCTGCCTTTCAGACTCGGCGCCGCAGACGAGCAAATAGTCGGAGATGTAGGAGAGCTTCTTTATGTTGAGTATAACGACCCTGTCCGCCTGCCTGTCGAGGGCGAACCTGGCTATCTCAAGCGCCTTTGCCTTCGGGTTCAGTTTCAGTGGTCTCCTTCTATTTATGGGTGCCTCTAAAAATTGTTCTTTTCCCCGATCTCTTTGTTAGGGTAAAAATAAAAATGCTCACATATTACCATATATGCTCCGCTTTTTATTTTCACCCTGCCTCGACCTCGGAAAAAATATCTAATTTTTAGAGACACCCTTATGATGTTTGAAAACGCATGGCGGGCGCCGTTGCCCGCGGCCCGGACGCCATATCATGATATCGGCTGCCCGGGACCCGGCCTTTACCCTATACGGCGTCATCTGTATAGGCCGTGCTTTGAGATGAACTCCTCGACCGGGCGCGGAAGCAGATACCTGACCGAGCCGCCCTCCCCGACCCTCCTCCTGATATCGGATGAGGATATGTCGAGGAGCGTCGTGGCGAGATACGTTATGCCTGTGCCGAAAGGGCTCATGAAAGACCCGGAATCAGCATCATACCAGAACTTGCGCGCCAATTCAACAGGGAGCGCCTCGGCGGGTTTTTTTACAGGGTAGCCGGGCCTCATCACCACTATGAAGCTTGTTAGCGTTAAAAGTTCCTCATACTCGCGCCATGAGGTTATGTCGTTGAACGAGTCGTTGCCGACGATAAGGCTCGCTTCGAGGTCCTTGTCTTTTCCCTTGATCTCCCTGACGGTATCTACCGTGTAGGACTTGCCGCCCCTCTCTATCTCCATATCCGATACGCTGAAATAGGGGTTGCCGCTCACGGCGACGCGGAGCATCTCAAGGCGCGCTGAGGCCGGGGCCGCCTGCTCGTCGGCCTTGTGCGGGGTTATGAAGGTGGGCATGAATATCACCCTGTCGAGGCTCAATGCCTCCCGCGCCTCCTCAGCCACCCTCAGGTGTCCGTAGTGGACGGGGTTGAACGTCCCGCCGAGTATCGCAACGCGCATGGAAAAATCCTCTTCTCCGGCAAAAAAACCACGCGGTCATGCTAACTTAAGAGGCGGATGGTGTCAACGTGTTTCAGCAGGGTTGGCACGCCAAAATAGAATTGTCCTGTTCAGTGCCGTCGGGAGTTTCCTCCTGACGGCAGGTTTAGCCCCGGTGCTCAAAAAAAGGCTCTTCGCCGTTTTATGTGGGTAGATTTTAACCCACGAGTCCATCTTCAGCCTTGTCTGGCGCGGCTTTTATGAGTTTCTTGCTCTTTGAAAACTTGACACGTTTGCCTTGAGGGCGGTAATGTCTTCGTCATGAAGA
>JACRNN010000060.1 GCA_016234955.1 Deltaproteobacteria bacterium
CGAGATGGTGCAGAAGTCCGAGCAGGAGATGCTCAGGACGAAGAACTTCGGCAGAAAATCTCTCAACGAGATAAAAGAGATACTCCACGGCATGGGGCTCGATTTCGGGATGAAGATCGATAATTTCCCGTCAAGGAAAGAGCTCGACGCCATGCATATGGAACACAAGGAGACCGCTTAAGGGGAAGCGATATGAGACACAATAGAGACGAGAAGAGGTTTGACAGGACCGCCAGCCATCTAAAGAGCATGATGGCCAACATGACGAACGACCTCCTGCTCAACGGCAGGATCAAGACCACCACCCCGAGGGCCAAGTCCCTCAGGCGCTATGCAGAGAGGATGATAACGCTCGGCAAGAGCGGCAGCCTCGCCGCAAGGCGCAGGGCGATGGCCTTTATGAGGGACAAGACGGCCGTTACGAGGCTCTTCTCCGACATAGCCCGGAATTACAAGGAGAGGCACGGCGGATACACGAGGATATTGAAACTCGGGTTCCGTCCCGGCGACGCCGCGCATATGTCCATAATAGAGCTCGTGGAATCCGCCGCAAAGGCCCAGGCCGAGAAGCCAAAGGCCGCTAAGAAGGCGTCGGCAAAGAAGGCGCCTGCAAAGGCCAGGTCAAAGACGGCCGGAGCGGCAAAGGAGCCGAAAAAGCCCGCCGAAAAGAAGCCCAGGGCAAAGAAGGCCGCAAAAGAGGCCGAATCCGGGCACGAATAAACGCGTATAGCATCGGAGGGACAAGCGCAAGCGGCGCTTGTCCTTTTTTATTGAACATGCATAGCGAGCGCCCAACCCGCAGCTTGTTGCGGGGTCAAGCGAGCGAATCGGATATAGATACTTCCTTACATGTCGAAGATTCCCCGCGGAAAAGCCGCGGGGAGCTTCAAGCGGCAGGGGCCGCCCGTAGAAGCGGTTTTTTTGCCCCGGTACTTGCAGGTTCGCACACATTGGGCTAAAATAGCGTCATAACGCATAATCGCGGCTCATGCTCGGATGCGCACCTAAAGCATCTCATGGCTCGGAGAGGCTGGCCGCGGATAAAACAAAAACACGGGAGGTAAAAATGTCAAAGTCCATGACCAGAGTACAGATAGAAGACGCGGTGGCTAAAAAGACCGGAGCGCCGAGGAAGACGGTAAAGGAAATACTGGAGAGCTTCGCCGAACTCGCATATCAGGAGGCCAAGAACAGCTTCACCGTCCCGGGCATAGGCAAACTCGTCCTCGTAGACCGCAAGGAGAGGATGGGCAGGAACCCTCAGACCGGGGAGCCTATCAAGATACCCGCCAAAAAGGTGGTCAAGTTCAAGATAGCCAAGGCCTGCAAGGACGCCGTGCTCAAGGGCTGATAAGTACCTCCCGCGCCTCCAGGCGGTCTACGGTTGTGCACACTATATTCGTACCGATAAGCCCCTGCCGCCAGCCGGCCCCTGATACCCGCGCCGGCCGGCTGATTGAAAGGCAATGGCCCCCTGGGCTTGAAATCAGACGCCGCGGCGCCTCAGTTCTCCGCGCTCTTGAACCTGTAGGAATAGACCACCCCGTCTCTCAAGACTATCTCAAGGGTCGACAACGCCTCTTTACTCTGCGCCTCATCCTTTCCTCATGAGTAACCTCCAATACTGCCGCGATTTAATCTGGTGTACGGTGAAAATTCAGCTTTTTTAACGTTCTGAAACCACTTGGGCCTTAAGCCGGGGGAGGTTTCATGGGCGAGTCAATTCCGGGTTATATAAAAGTCAAGTATCTTACCGCGCACGCCGGCAGGCGTTGCCGCGGGGTGCTTGAAGCTCCCCGCGGCAAGCTGCGGGGAATCTTCGACATATAAGGGAGTATATATTTCTATTCGCTCGCTTGACCCCGCTATCCAAGCTGCGGGGAATGCGCTCGCTATGCATGTTCAAAAAACCGTGGTATAGGCCGCTCCCCTCTGGCCTGGGCTTTCGCCCTTGGGAGCGGTCAAGCCTCGGCGACCCCGTCCTTGGTGGCGTTTTTCACCCTGTACATGGCGTTATCGGCCATGTGTATCAGCCCGTCCTTATCGGATGCGTCGGTTGGGAACGAGGCCACGCCGAAGCTGGCGGTGATGCGCAGGTTCAACCCCTCATCGGCGAGGAATAGATGCGCCTTCAGGGCCTTCCTTATCTTCTCCGCGGCGACGACGGCGTTTTTCTTGGGCGTCTCCGGCATCAGCACTATGAATTCGTCCCCTCCGTAGCGGCAGGCCATGTCCACGTTCCTTATGAGGCCTACTATGAGTTGCGCGGTCTCATTGAGCAGCTTGCTTCCGTGTATGTGGCCGTGGTGGTCGTTTATCAGCTTGAAGAAGTCGAGGTCGAAGAATATCATGGAGATCTCGTTCTTGAACCTCCGCGCCCTCTCTATCTCGTACTCGAGGCGGCTCTGGAGGAACCGTGAGTTATATAGCTTTGTAAGGTCGTCCCTTATGGTAAGCTCCTGCACCCTTTTGAGGAATATCGCGTTCTCTATCGCAATGGCGGTGTAGTCGGCCAGCGTGGTGAGGATAACGAGGTCTTCATCCCCGAATCTCCCCTCTTCGACCTTATTGATGAGCTCTATGGCCCCGAGGCACTTGCCCCTGGTGACGAGCGGGACGCAGATAATCGACTTTGTGGTGAACCTGGAGACCTTATCCGCCTTTTTCGAGAAACGCGGGTCCTTTGCCACGTCCGGC
>JACRNN010000093.1 GCA_016234955.1 Deltaproteobacteria bacterium
GGAGGAGCTCGTGCTCGTCGAGCGGCTTTCTGATGTAGTCGAACGCCCCGTTCTTAAGGGCCTCGACGGCGGACCCTATGGTGCCGTGGCCCGTGAGCACTATAACGTCTATGAGCGCGTTATGCTGCTTTACCCTGTGGATGACCTCGACCCCGTCCATGTCGGGCATCACCAGGTCGGTTATGACTATATCGATCGGCTCGTCGTTCTCTATCATCCGTACGGCATCGCCTCCGCAGGAGGCGGTGCTTACAAAAAAACCCTCGTTCGTAAGTATATCCGAACAGAGGGTCCTGAAGAGCGCGTCATCGTCTACAACGAGTATTCTGTATTTATCCATCTCTATCCATGTCCCGGTCCATTTATAAACGCCGGTTTCAATTTAACAAAATACCCTCTTGAAAGTCAATAGCGGCGCTGTTTCACGGTGCTTTTAGGCGGAAGACCGTGCTTTGCCGCTCTGTCCCCTGCGGTATATCCGCTTTCCCGGGCGCTTTAGCGCCATCATTCCGCGGCCTCTCCCGATATATCGTGATTAGCCGCCCGGACTGTGGTAGAATATTTTGGCTCAATTATGCTAAAGAACACATTCCTCCATATCCCCGGCATAGGGGCGAGCTCAGAGCGGCGAATCTGGGAGAGCGGGATACTTACCTGGGAAGACTCCATGAGGCTGTCTCTGCCGCCCCTGAAAAAGACCGTCCACATCTTCAAGGAGCGCATCGAGGATTCGTTGCGCCAGCTTGAGTTGAGGCGCCCCGGCTATTTTACGGACCTGCTCCCATCCGGGGAGCGCTGGAGGCTCTTTGGAGAGTTCAGAAAGACCGCCGTCTTCCTTGACGTGGAGACTAATGGCTATATGGGGCCCCGCGGGTACATTACGGCCGTCTCGCTCTACGACGGGAGGGACGTCAAGTATTATATAAGGGGCGAGAACCTCGATGGGTTCAGGGAGGAGATAGCGAAGCACGACCTCATCGTCACCTACAACGGCAGGTGTTTCGACGTCCCATTCATCGAGTCGCACCTCGGGATAAGGATGGGCCAGGCCCATATAGACCTGCGGTACGTCTTGAGGGACCTGGGGTTCAAGGGCGGGCTCAAGGGGTGCGAGAGGTCATTAGGGATAGAGCGGGGGCCGCTGGACGGCCTTGACGGGTACTTCGCGGTCCTTTTGTGGAAGGATTATCGCAGGAACAAGAACGTAAAGGCGCTTGAAACCCTGCTGGCCTACAACATACTCGACGTCGTGAACCTCGAGCCGCTGCTTGTGGCGGCGTACAACATGAATATCCTGCGCACCCCTTTCTCGGCCTTTGCCCTCCCCTCCCCGGCCTTGCCGGAACTGCCCTTCAGCCCGGATACCGACACCATACGCAGGGTACTGCGCGAAAACTCGATGAGCCTGCACGGGGTGAGCCTTTAGTCTGTCCGGGGGTTGTGCTGAAAATATGCTCCTTATCGCCAGACATGCCTCACGAAAATGCAAATCAATAACTTAGACCATCTTCGCCAAAAACAATACGGCAACGCCGAGAGCCAGATTGAGCTTTACCAGAGATAGCGAGAGCTTATGAAGGGATGCTTTGTTTACCGGCTCTGACTTTGCTATCTTCGGGGCCAGGAGAAGGCCTCTGTAGAAGTGGATGGATATCATCGTTGCGGCCATCGCCGTCTTTAGATAAAATGGCGCACTCATATACGAGCCTTTGTGCAGGAACGATAAAACGGCCCCCGTTATAACAAGGAGCAGAATGCTGTAATTCGCGAAAGGCGTAAACCTTTTTGAGACCCCACCCATGAGCTTGCCTGCATCCGAGCCCAAGACCTCTTTAGATGCCGGGATGGCTATCAGGAGGGTAAAGATTATCCCTCCTATCCAGACAACTGATGACAACAGGTGGAGAAAGACAGTGAAATTCAACGCCAGACCAGCCATAATTCCCTCCTGTGTTTTCTTATATAAACCGGCCCTCTCTGGACAGACAAGGCTTTGACTTCAGGCTACCTCTAAAAATAGCTCTTTTTCCTGATCTCTTTGTTGGGGCGAAAATAAAATGCTCACATATTCGCATATATGCTCCGCTTTTATTTTCGCCCCTGCCTCGACCTCAGAAAAAATAGCTGATTTTTAGAGACAGCGCATCTTCTTATATAAAAGACAAAAAAAGGGGGCGTTACTCCCTCCCGGCAGGCCCTCCATCCCGACAGCCGCAGGAGCATAGCTTGTTCAGACGCTGCCTGCACCTCTCCAGGGCTTCGCGGTTAAGCGAATAATAGATCCAGTAGCCCCGGCGCTCATCGCTGACGAGCCCCGCGGACTTCAGCACCCTTAGGTGCTGTGAGGCGGAGGACTGTGTAACGCCGAGGGCCTCGGCTATGGCATTGACGCTCATAGGGTCCTTCTTGAGAAGTTCGATTATCTCGATCCTCTTGTCTACGGAGAGTATCTTGAATAGTCCGGCGGCGTTCTTCATAAGCATTTACGCAATCACTAATATACTCTTTCGAGGCCCCATTGTCAACTGCCGTCTTGACATTTGCATATATTCTATTATAAATTATTTAAGCAATCTATTAAGGAACCTCTGATTAATTCTTTTTTGATGTCATTGCGCGGAGCGCACGCCACGAAAATCTCCAACTATTTGATTTACTTTAAGATGAGATTGCTTCGCCAACCGAATTTACCGGACCGATTGACCTTGAGACATGATACCTAAAGAGATATACGAAATACACGCCGGCATATGCCGGTGCCTCGCCAGCCCTAAAAGGCTTGAGATACTCGATATCCTGCGCGACCGTGAGCTTTCAGCCTCCGAGATAGCCGAAAGGTTAAGCATCTCCGGGGCTAACGCATCCCAGCACCTCGCCATGATGAAGGAGAAGGGAATCCTGAAATGCAGACGCGACGGCGTAAGCCTGTACTATTCGATAGCCTACCCGAAGGTACTGAAGGCTTGCGAAATAATGAGAGAAGTCCTCTTTGAGGTTCTCAATGAGCGTCAGCGGCTTGCCGACAAGGTTAGATTTTAAATGCAGGAGGATAAAAAAACATTAAAGCGGTTTTTAGGGCAGGTTCTCTTCCTGGCGTATTAAATAAAGGAGAGCATATGGCAAAGGTTGCAATCATAGGCGCGTCGACCGGCGGGCTCCCGGCGGCGTATGAGATGAAGCAGGCCCTCGGCGCCTCGCACCAGGTGACGGTAATATCCAACACCGAGGACTTTCACTTCATACCGTCAAACCCGTGGGTTGCGGTGGGGTGGAGGCGGAGGAAGGACATAAGCTTTCCTCTGCGGCCCCACCTTGAGAAAAAGTCCATCGTCTTTATCGCGGAGGCGGCCCAAAGGATAGACCCGCGAAAAAACGAGGTCACGACAACGGCCGGGACCGTGGTGCCCTACGATTACCTCTTGATAGCCACGGGGCCGAAACTCGCCTTTGACGAAGTCGAGGGGCTCGGCCCCGAGAAAAACACCCTGTCCGTATGCACGGTAGACCACGCGGAGAAGGCTTACGATCAGTACCTGAAGTTCATCGAGGACCCGGGCCCCGCGATAGTAGGGGCCGCCCAGGGCGCGTCCTGCTTCGGCCCCGCCTATGAGTTCTGCTTCATACTCGACGCGGACCTGCGCAGGAGAAAACTGCGCAGGAAGGTACCCATGACCTTCATAACCGCGGAACCGTACATCGGCCATATGGGGCTTTCGGGTATAGGCGACTCAAAAGGCCTCCTCGAGCACGAGTTCAGGGAACGGCACATAAGCCGGCTTACGAACGCGAAGATAAAGAAGGTGGAGCAGGGCAGGATGGTTGTAGAGGTCCTCGGCGAGGGCGAAAGGGAGCTCCCGTTCAAGTACTCGATGATAATCCCGCCCTTCAAGGGCGTGGACGCGGTGGCCGCCGTCGAGGGGCTCTGCAACCCCAAGGGCTTCGTTATGGTGGACGCCCATCAGAGGTCGCCCAGTCACCCCAACATCTACTCCGTAGGGGTGTGCACAGCCATAGCGCCTCCGGAAGCAACGCCTCTTCCGGTCGGCGTTCCAAAGACCGGCTTCATGATCGAGAGCATGGTGGCTGCCGCGGTAGAGAACATAAAGGCATCCATAAAAGGAGAGCCGGTCTGCGCAAAAGCCACATGGAACGCGATCTGCCTTGCGGACATGGGCGACACCGGTGTGGCCTTCGTGGCAATACCGCAGATGCCGCCGCGCGATGTGACCTGGGCAAAGAAGGGCCGTTGGGTTCACCTCGCCAAGGTCGGGTTCGAGAAATATTTCCTTCGCAAGATGAAAAAAGGCATCAGCGAGCCATTCTATGAGAAGACAATCCTCAAAGCATTGAAGATAAGGAAGATTGAATAGCCTGATGAAAGTCTCTTCGGGAATTCAGCCAGGAATATTTTATGCCCCTTTGGGACCCAAAAGCCTATGACGCCTGGTACGAAACCCCGCTCGGAAAG
>JACRNN010000094.1 GCA_016234955.1 Deltaproteobacteria bacterium
AAGCAGCTCAAGGTGGAGCGGGGGGACACCGTAATACTCTCCTCCAAGTTCATACCCGGGCATGAGAAGGCGATAGCCACCATGATGAACCACCTCTACAGGCGCGGGGCGGACGTCATATACGAGAAGGTCTCCGAGGTGCACGTCTCCGGGCACGCGAGCAAAGAGGAGCTCAAGATCATGCTCAACATGGTGAGGCCCAGGTACTTCATACCCGTGCACGGGGAGTTGAGGCACCTCGTGCTCCACTCGCGCCTGGCGCAGAAGGTCGGCATACCGGAAAAGAACATAATGCTGGCCGAAGACGGGGATGTCATAGAGTTCACCGCCAACGGGGCCGGGATAACGGACAGGGTCGAGGCCGGCAAGGTCTTTGTGGACGGCAAGGGGGTGGGCGACGTCGGACAGATGGTCTTGAAGGACCGTACCCACCTGTCGCAGGACGGGCTGGTGCTCGCCGTGGTCGCGCTGAACGAGAAGACCGGCGAGATAGTCTACGGCCCAGACATCATTACAAGAGGGCTTGTCTTCGAGGAGGAGAGCCCGCACCTCATCGAGGGCGCGAAGAACGTCGTGATGGACACCCTCAACAGCATAAACACGGAGGCCAGGGGCGAGCAGCTCGAGGTCAAGGAAGAGATACGGAGGGGCTTGAGAAGGTTTTTCAACAAGGCCCTTGAAAGAAGACCGGTGATACTCCCGGTAATAATAGAGATATGACCTTATCAACTGTCTCATCCGTCACATAATGGTCTTTACATGGATACAGCCGGCCCGCGATGTCATTCCCGCGTGTTTCCGGACTGTTATCAGCTATCGGTTATCGGTAGAAACACGTCTTTATCCTTCACTGATAACTGACAACGGATAACCTATAACCAGAATGGAGTTGAAGCCCTGCGCGGCTTTTCCGCGGGGAGCTTCAAAGGCAACCGCCATGTCCAAAGAAAAATCGACCGTATACTTCGCCGACCTGAGGGCCGACTCCAAGAGGAACCTCCTTGACAAGATAGACGGCCTTATCGAGAACGTCGGGATAAAGGGGCGTTTCAAGAAAGGCCACCTCGCCGCCATAAAGCTCCACTTCGGGGAGAAGGGCAACACGTCGTACATACAGCCGGTATTCGTCAGGAGGGTCGTGGAGAGGGTCAGGGAGACCGGGGCGTCCCCCTTCCTGACGGACACCAACACGCTCTATGTGGGCACGAGGGGCAATACCGTAGCCCACATCACGACGGCTATCGAGAACGGGTTCGATTACGCGGTGGCCTCGGCCCCGATAGTCATAGCCGACGGGCTCAGGGGTGAGTACAGGGTCCCGGTGGAGGTGGACGGCGCTCACTTCAAGGAGGTAAGCATCGCAGGCGCTATCGTCAACGCGAGCGCCCTTGTCGTGCTGACTCACTTCAAGTGCCACGAGTTGACGGGCTTCGGCGGGGCCTTGAAGAACGTAGGCATGGGGTGCGCCTCGCGCGAGGGCAAGCTCTCGCAGCATTCAAACTGCGCCCCGGTGGTCGACCCTTCAGGGTGCACGGCGTGCGGGGAGTGCGCCATCGCCTGCCCCGTCGATGCGATAGACGTCGGCGCCGTGGCGGTCATAAACGAGGCGGCCTGCATAGGGTGCGGCCACTGCATAGCCGCGTGCCCCGAGGGGACTATAAGGATAAGGTGGGATGAGACGGCCTCCAACCTGCAGGAGAAGATGATAGAATACGCCAGGGGCGTTCTTACGGCCAAGGGAGAGAGGAGCGTATTCCTCAACTTCATAACGCGGGTAAGCCCGGCTTGCGACTGCTACGGCCACAACGACGCGCCGATAGTGCCTGACGTGGGCATAGCCGCCTCAAGCGACCCGGTCGCGATAGACCAGGCGTGCGCCGACCTCGTCAACGCCCAGGAGGGCTTCAGGAATACCGCATTGAAGGACGGGTTCGCCAGAGGGGGGGATAAGTTCAGGGGGGTCCATCCGGACGTGGACTGGACCGTGCAGTTGAAGGCCGCCGAGGCCGCCGGGCTCGGCCATAGACTCTACAGGATAGAAAAGATATAGCAGGTTGCAGAAAAAGTCCCGTCTGCCTTGTCGTCAATGAACCCACCGGGGCTGAAAACACCACAGTGGCTTCAGAGTATTAAAACCCACCGGGGCTGAAAAAACGTTGCGCTTCGTAACGCTAAAAAACGGCGTTCTGCTACGGCGTACGGAAAAAGTACGCCTCAGTCCTCACTTCCCGACCCCTCGCATTTGGAAGATGCATAGCGAGCGCGAGGCCAGCAAGTCTTGGCCTGCGGGGTCGAGCGAGCGAATCGGACGAAGATTAAGCGCGGCTTAGGGCAGGGGAGCTTCAACTTTTCGAGCAACCTGACGCTATGCCGGAGTTTTTTCGGCACCCTGATAGAAAGCACATCCCGCTTACGCCGTGCCTTTGCCCGGTTTTGCTTGCCAAATGGTTGTGGTTGTGATATTATCCGCGGGGTTACTCTTAATAAAACTCGCACACCGGGTCAGAGATGAGCATGCCGCGGATACAATCCTTCAAGGTCTCCTGGAAGGCTCTCTTCTACGTCCTCCTTTGCGTCTCGATACTTCTGCCGGCGCTCTCTATCGGCGAGGATCGGCCTATGGAGCCGCCGCCGGACGAAAGGACGGGATATCAGTATAAAAGAGAGCCCGGCCAGCTCAAACGGACGCGGATGGGCTTTCTCGATCCAACGCCGGACGTGGTCTCTCTTTCGGTCCTTCCGAGGGACGATTACGGTTTCGTGGACTGGTCAAAGGCCATAGGCATAGGCATAATCTCGCCCCGTGATTCCATACCCGGCGCCGAAGCGCCGGCCGAGCCTCTTCAAACCCCGCCGGACGTCCTTATCAGATCCAAGCTCGACTTCATGCCGGACGTCATATTCCCTCATTCCTCGCACACGGTGTGGCTCAAATGCGGCGTATGCCACCCGAAGATATTCGAAGAGAAGGCCGGGGCCACCCCTATCTCCATGATCGGCATATGGAAGGGGGAGTTCTGCGGCAGATGCCATGACAGGGTGGCCTTCCCGATAAGGAACTGCTTCAGGTGCCATTCCGCCCCAAGGGACGCTAAAAAATAAGAGCGATTGAGCTTCGCATGAAACCCACAGGCACGGCGATGTCGATAGAAGGGTTTTCCAAGAAAGAGCTGATATCCATCCTGGAGATTATCGAGGGTGCGAACGTCTGCGCCACCGAGCGGGATCTCGGGAGACTCCTGCTGCGCGCGATGGAACTCCTCTGCGCCGATTACTCAATCTGCGGCCTGGGCAGGGTCTCGTGCGGCGAACTGAAGGAAGTCGTAAAGATCATCAACGGCAATTACCCGGAAGACTGGCTCAACCGGTATACCTCGGAGAGGCTCTATTTCAAGGACCCTATCGTAAGGCAACAGGTTCAATTTTCAGTAACCCAGTTGTGGTCTGACATATTCAAGACCAGCAACGACGATTTGGCCAGGGCGTTCATAAGAAATGCCGCGGATTTTGGCCTGAGATACGGCGTATCGAGCGGGATATTCCTCCCGATGCGCGAAGAGATAGTCATATTTTCCTTCGCCGCGAAGAAGGACAGGTTCAACGACCGGCATAAGCGGATAATGGATATCATAACGCTCCATCTCAACAACGCCCTTGTCGATATGGTAGAAGAGAAAGCAGTGTATCGGGTCGAGGCGCCGTTTGCGGCCGATAGGTTGATTTGACCTCAACTATTCTTGACGACGGAGGCGATTATGCATTACAAGAACTTCTCCAAGAAGGAATTGAGCGACATCCTATATCTGATCCATAGGTGTGTGCAATGCAGAACAGAGGACGACATAATAGGCGTTGTATGGAGGCTTAAGGAGATGGCCTGCGCCGATAACGGCGTTTGCGCCCTGGGCGATACCTCCGGCAATATCCTGAAGATCATAAACGTAAACTATCCCGTCGACTGGCTGGAGGCATACGCTTCCGAAGAGCTCTATAAGAATGACCCGGTCATACGTTTCAATTACACCTTTTTCAAGACCCATTTCTGGTCCGAGGCGCTGCAGAGATTTTCGGATGAACCGTACATGGATTTGATGAACAGGGCCTCGGAGTTCAAACTGAGGTACGGGATGGCGGGCGGTGTGAACGGGTCGGGGCAGGATTGCGGCAGCATATTCTCTTTTTCCAGCGACAGGAACGGATTTACCGCGCACCATCTGAAAATACTGGATGTCCTGACCCCGCACATCCATCAGGCGCTGCTCAGGATATGCAGGGATAGCCAGTCGCCTACGGCCTATGTGCTCTCAAAACGTGAGAAAGAGGTAATGAACTGGATGAAGGAGGGGAAGACCAACTGGGAGATATCGGTTATACTGAATATAAGCGAGAGGACCGTTAAATTCCATGTCCAGAATATCGAGAGGAAGCTGAATGCCGTCAATAAAGCCCATGCGATAGCAATTGCGATGGATAATGGACTGGTGTTTTAGACATCCACCCGAAAAATTCCGGGGTTTTCTCCATGGAGACATCCTCGAATTTCCGCCAGTCTATCATGCAGACAGCCGCCTTCACCCCGTCAGGCATGACAATGAAGTCGCCGACAGCCTCGACGACAAGACCGCTTGAACGCAAGTGCCTGTAGCATATATGATCAACAACCATCATTAGGTATCTCGTCCCGTTATTCAGGCTCCATTGGTACATGCCTTTGTAGAGAAGCTGCGGGATGGTCGGGTTAAGACGGCTTGACCGTGTTTCTTTCTTTACGCATAACCTGGTGACCTCCGACACATCATGCCCCTTCTCTATTTTTCTCCCTTTCGGCATCAGGCATGCGAACTCTTTTTCTATCATGAAAGGGTTGGGCGAGGCGGTGAGCCTGATCTGTCCGATGAGTTCCCGCAGGCCGTCGTACACCCCGATGTATTCCGAGAACGAATCATAACGGTCCTTCTCCATCCCGTCCGGGGAAGGGGAAACCCATTTAAGCTCATCACAATATACATCGTGCCTTAAGCGAAATGCGGCCTCTACCTCCTCATGAGCGGAGAGGGTCTTTACAATGTGGATATCTTCCTGGAAGAGTAGTTCCATGCCGTTTTTTTAGCATGGACACATTTTTTGTGTAACTGACTGAATACTCAGTTTAAAAATTGCTCAAAAAATTGTAGAATAAAAGATTTCTCCTACTGTACCGAGGGACAGGGGAAAACGGTTTCGGTATCGCTTATAATCAAGGTAATCCAGACGGTTAAAGTCGCGGTCTGTCTAAACGGCGTCTGTATCGCGCAGACGTGTGGTATGACGGCCGGTGCTCCAATGAAAGATTGAAGCTCCCCGCGGCTTTTCCGCGGGGAATCTTCGACATATAAGGAAGCATCTATTTCCATCTTCGCTCGCTTGACCCCGCTAGCCAAGCTGCGGAGAATGCGCTCGCTATGTATGTTCATCGCTTTCGCAAGGCCCGCGGCCATTGTTGCGGGGGTTCCAAAATGCATTGCCGATCATAAGGAAGGGGAGTGAAGGGGTGATGGGGCCGCGCGCGGCGCGGCCTGTTGGTGTCAGTCAGGCATCTAACAGATCCTTCAGTGCGGCACGATGAAACGACAGACCGTCAGAGAAAAAGCAGCCCATGTCTTGTTCTCCAACAGGGACTACAGGAAGATATTGAAAGAGCGGTTCAAACAGGGCTCGCTCCAGGGCTTTCACAGCAATGAGATACTGGAGTTCATCCTCCTCTACGCCGTGCCGAAGAAGGACGTGAAGCAGATGGCAAAGGCATTGATCGCGAGGTTCAAGGGGTTGAGGGGCGTCTTTGACGCCGACCCGGAAGAGCTCAGGGGCGTAAACGGGATAGGCGATAACGCGGTTGTCCTTATAAAGCTCCTTAAAGACATTACCGGCGTCTATTTAAAGGAACGGATGATGGGCAAAGACATTATCACCTGCACCAGGGACGTCCTTGACTACCTCAATCTGACGCTCTCCGGGGAGCGGGTGGAGAAGTTCATGGCCATATACATGAACGGCAGAAACGAGGTACAGGCCATAGAGGTACTGCACGAAGGGACGATAAACCAGACGGTCGTATATCCGAGAAAGGCGATAGAAAAGGCGTTCAAGCACAACGCGAACTCGGTCATATTCGTGCATAACCACCCGAGCGGGGACGCAACACCTTCAAACGTGGACTGGCAGTTGACAAGGGTACTGGACAGGGCCGCGCTCGCGGTAGACCTCTTCGTCCACGACCATATCATAATCGGCAAGAACAGCCACTTCAGCGCGCGCGAAAACGGCTGGATAATAGGCTGTCCGGTCAATCAGCAGAGGGCGGCGGAGAGCAAGAACATACGGTAAGCCCTCAAGCCCTCTCCAACGCCCCTTCATTCCTACCCCGAAACAGGCGGAGTCTCCTCTATCGCCGGCAGGTATATCCTGAACGCGGAGCCTTTATTCGGCTCGCTCTCTACCGCTATCCAGCCACCGAGCTGTTTTACGACCCCGTAGATGACGGAGAGGCCGAGGCCCATCAGGGGCAGGGGGGCGGGTTTGCTCGTCAAGGACGACGTTCTCCGTTTTGATGACGATATGCCCCCCATCCGGCATGGCGTCCCTCGCGTTCACCGAGAGGTTCATGACCACCTGTTCGATGTTGCCTTCGTCGGCCAGCACCGTCCAGAGGTCGGGGGCGAGCTCGGCCGCTACGGTTATATCGGCGCCGAGGAGCCTCGTGACCATCACAAGGAGGTTCTCTATAACGGCGTTTATGCTGAGCGGCGCGCGCTCCACCGGCTGGCCCCGGCTGAACAGGAGGAGCTGGCGCGTAAGCCTTGAGGCATGCTCCACTGAGCGCATTATCTCGTTAAGCCTCGGGTAGGCCGGGTCTTCCTTGCCGGTATCCTCCATGGCGAACTCGGCGTTGCCCCTGATGGCGGTCAGCACGTTGTTGAAGTCGTGCGCTATCCCCCCGGCGAGCCTCCCTATGGCCTCCATCTTCCGCGATTGGCTGAGACTCGACTGTATGAAATCCTTCTCACGCTCGGCGCGTCTCCGTTCGGTGATATCGCGGATAGTCCCGGTGAAGGAGGTCCTGCCGCCGAGGGCAAAGTGGTTCAATATTATCTCTATCGGCAGGAGCGCGCCGTCCTTGCGGAGGCATTCGAACACCTGTATCCGCCCCTGTACCCTGCTTGTCCCGGCGGCAAGGAACCTCTTGAGCCCGTGACGGTGGCGCTCACGGTACTTCTCGGGCATCAACAGCGTAAGATCGAGGCCGATAAGCTCATCCCTCGTGTAGCCGAATACCTTCTCGGCGCTCGGGTTGCAGTCCGTCACCCTGTCGCCGTCGTCGGATACTATTATTGCGTCAAAGGCGGTGTTGTGTATGAGGCGGTATCTGGTCTCGCTTTCGACCAGGGCCATTTCAGTCCTCTTGCGCTCCGTTATGTCCTCGCCTGAGCCCAGTGCGCCGGTGATATGGCCGTTATCCCTCAGGACCGTGTAGCTCCAGAGAATGTCCCGCTCCTCGCCGCTCCTTGCGACCAGAGGGCTCTCGTAATTTCCCTCCGAACCCCCATCCCCCGCCATCATCATCAGGCGCAAGAACCGCGCCCTTGCCTCGGCCCTTGAGCCGGTGGGGGTGAATTCGTCGAACCACCCCTTACCAACGATATCCTCTTCCGCGTATCCGAGTGTCTCGGCGCCCTTTCTGTTGATGAGTTTGACGCGGCCGTCCCTGTCGAGCGCCACCAGCATCGCACCGGCCACGTCGAGATAACCCTGCGCCCTGTCCCGCTCAGTCTTAAGCTCCTCTTCGACGCGCCTGCGTTCATCGACCAGGAGCACAAGGGGGCGGAAGAGGTGGAAGTATAGGGCCGGAGAGAGAAGCAGGACGAGCAGCGACGCGTCTATCAGCGTCAGCGCCAGCCCTGATACGCCCGGGATAAAGAACAGGACGACTATCACCAGCGCCTCTGCCGTGAATATGGCCAGCGCCATGACCGCAAGCACCCTGACCGGCGATAGGTATGTCTTCGTCCCGGTTAGAGCGAACCTGCCAAACATCCCGTGCCGGGGGTCATTGAAGCTGTCTCCGCCTTCTTTTTTACCTTCGCGCAGCATAGGACAATACCCTCAAGAAAAAACGGCGTGGATGAAAAACGCCGCATGCGTCAATAATAACGCGGGTGCTCTTTTAATGTTTCCTTCGGGGTCTAATCAAGCTATGATCAACAGTATCAACGGATACCCCGGAGCTTGGGCTTAAGGGTGGTTCATCAGGCACGGCGAGCGGATGCCCGTCAGCCTGGTGAGAAGGGTGAACTATCGGATATCAATAGAGGCGCCATAGATAAATTACCTCTTCAGTCAAGCCGCCGAGGTACATGGCGCGCCGGTGAAGACAAAGCGGCGGGCGTTGATATCCGCAAGGCCCGCGTCATACGGTCTTTTTTGCCCGCGGCCACACCCCAAAAAGGGACCGACGCCTTATTTTGTGTTTACAATATGCTAAATCCTAAGCCATTTTTCCGGTTTTGTCCATAGGCAAGCTTGACGTTCGCTGAAATTTTTATTAGAGTTGAGCATGGCCTCCATAATGTCAAGCTCCGCTGATGCGGATAACGGCTCCGGGCGGGCGATAATTTTTTTTGCGAAAAGGGCAAAAAAACAGTGGCAATGTCATTATAAATATCATAATATCTGCAATTCAAAAGCACACCGGGAAGAAATGTTGAAATGAGCCGGGCGGAAAGGAAGGAGGTGGTGGGCGGCCTGGTTTGTTACCGTGCGTTATTTCATAATGAAACACAAAAACACTCAATAAAAACAGGAGGAGCAGGATGAAAAGGTTCGGACTTACGGCAATAGTTGTGGCGTTTTCTTTAGCTTCGTTGCTGACCGCGTGTCAGAAGAAGGAGGCCCCCAAGCCGCAGCCGGCCGCCACTGAGCAGAAGCAGATGACCAAGGAAGATTACGTAAAGGGCATCGAGGCAAAGCTCGATGAGTTCGGCAAGAAGGCCGTTGCCATCGAGGAAAAGGCCAAGACGGCCGCGGGCAAGGAGAAGGACGAACTGACCGAGAAGGCGAAGAAGGCAAAGGAAAAGCTCGCCCCGGCCACGGAAGAGGTCAATAAGCTGAAGGCTTCCACCGAGCAGAACTGGGACGCCGCCAAGTCCAGGATAGAGGGACTGGTGGGTGATATCCAGAAAGAGGGAACGGTTCTCCTACGACGGTTCGGCGGGCCGCTTTTTAGCGGCCCGCCGATGCCGTTTTCTGTTCTCCGGCAACGCCATCCGCCGGTGTATTTCATACTCATGGAAAACAATAGGCGGATACATATCGCGGCCTCCGGCTGGCATTATGAGCGCTGGAGGGGCCAGTTCCACCCTGAAGACCCGCCAGATTTTTAGGCTGCTACTCGCCCCGCTTCTCAACCGTAGAGATAAACAGCGCGTTCTACGGTCTTCCCGAGGATAAGACCCTCAAGGACTGTACCTCTACCGTACCCGAAGGCTTCATATTCCCGGTCAAGGCAAGCCGCTTCATAACCCACAACAAAAAGCTCAAGGACCCGCGCAGTACGCTCCCTCCGTTCTTCAACAGGGTCGACGGGCTCGGCGTAAAGCTCGGCCCCGTCCTCTTTCAGCTCCCTCCGTCATGGAACCTGAACGTAGAGAGGCTTGAGGAATTTCTTATATGTCGAAGATTCCCCGCGGCAAGCCGCGGGGAATCTTCAATGTTTTTTTGCAAGACGCGGGCGACATAAAAGTGATAGAATATAAATTGAGAGGTGCGGAAGGCATGGAGAGATGTTTTTCCTGCGGCAAGGCGATGGATGTCTCCGGAAGACCCGGCAGGGGCGAGGTCTGCCTCCACTGCGGGGCCGACCTGAAGGTATGCTTGAATTGCGCTTTCTACGACCGTGATTCTTATAACGAGTGCAGGGAGACTTCGGCGGAGAGGGTCTTGATCAAGGACAGGTCCAATTACTGCGAGTACTTTGAATGGAAGGGGAGCGGCCCCGGCGGGCCGGTCGACGACGGCTTGAAGGGGCTCAGGGGGCTTTTTAAGGAATAAACATGCATAGCGAGCGCATCTTGCTACGGGGGCAAGCGAGCGCATAGAAATAGATACTTCCTTATATGTCGAAGATTCCCCGCGGCTTGCCGTGGGGAGCTTCAAGTCCCGACCCGGAGGTATAGACAGCCTTGGAGCAGCTTTCATTGCGGTACGGATATACTCAGGAGTACCTCGCGGGTCTTTTGAGCAGTGTCTGCGGGAAGACGGTATCCCTGAAACTGACCGATAACTCATCGAGGATGGTGTCGGTCAGCGCGGATGACTACGCCGCCTCGGTGAGGGTCCACAGGATATTCCTCGAGGCCGAGGCCGACGTCATACGGGAACTCGCCCTTTTCGTAAAGAAGAGGAATGTAAAGACCCCGCTTATAAACCGGTTCATAACGGAGAAGAGCGTGGAGCTGAGGGGCCTTTCCCGGAGGACCGGTCCGCTCAACGCATCCGGCAGGCATCACGACCTCGCGCAAGCGTATGAGTCCGTGAACGCGGAGTACTTCGGCGGCGGTATCCACGCCGCCATCACATGGGGCAGGGCGGGGAGGGGGAGGGCGGTCAGGAGGAGGACCCTCGGGAGCTATTCGTTCAGCTCGAACACGATAAGGGTAAACCCGGTGCTCGACAGCAGGGACGTCCCCGAATACTACATCAGGTTCATAGTCTATCACGAGATGCTCCATGCCTGCGTCGGCATGGATGAGAGCGGGGCGCGGCGCTCGATACACCCCCGGCGTTTCAGGGAGATGGAGAGGCTCTTCAAGGACTATCGTAAGGCGATCGATTGGGAGAGGGCGAGAAACACCTGAGTGAACCGCATAGCGATAATAGGCGCCGGAAGAGGCGGGACCGAGCTGTTGAAGATATTCGACAGAGACCCCCTTGTAAAGATATTGAAGATAGCCGACGAGAACCCGAGGGCCCCCGGGATAAAGCTTGCCAGGGAACTCGGCATCCCGACGACGACGGACTTCAGGAAGCTTTTCAGGCTCAAGAACCTCAATACCCTCATAGACGTCACCGGGAGCCCGGAGATTGAAGGCGAGATCAAAAGGCTGCATCCCAGAGGGGTCGCCGTGGTCGGAGGGCTTGAGGCCAAGTTCATGTGGCAGCTCATAGAGGCCCAGAT
>JACRNN010000095.1 GCA_016234955.1 Deltaproteobacteria bacterium
GGGATAATCTCATACCTCGTGCAAAAAAACGTCCTGCGCTTCATATACAGATAAGGGTTCTCGAATGTCGGAGTTCTTCAGCTTATTCACCAGCATACAGACCGTGATAGCGAGCATCGGGCTTATCCTCGCCACATCGAGTTTCATAAGCGGGCTTCAGCTCGTGAAGAGCGCCTCCTTCATCGAGGGCAGGATCCACAGGATAAACGGCTTCTCCTCAATCACCCTCTACACGGTGTTGGCGGTGCTCGCCTTTGCAACGGAAGGGCTCCGCATCTGGAGCGACCTGGCATGGATAACCGGATTCCTCGTGATACTCTTGAAGATATCCATCGTCAGGAAGCGGAGTCGCCGCTCGTTCAAGTACGTAAGCTGGATAGGCGGCACCCTGCTGCTTATGTGGCTCTTCCTTGTATACATCCACATACCGGTCTGACTGAGGCCCCTTGTTGATATACCCCGCGGCTTTTCTATCGGGGTATCCGATGGAAGATACCCTCTCAGCCAATCCGCATAAAAAAACGCCGTGAGGCAGTTGCCTCACGGCGTTGAAGCTCCTCGCGGTCAAGCCGCAAGGTATCTTCGATATACATCTATTTCTATTCGCTCGCTTGACCCCGCTATCCAAGCCGCAGGCCTTGCGCTCGCCATGCATGTTCGTTGTTAAAATTCCCCGCAGCAAGCTGCGGAGAATTTTCAAGTAAGGAATTTATCGTTTGTAATTCGCTCGCTCCTCCCCTAAGCCAAGCTGCGGGGAATCCGCTCGCTATGCTTGTTGAAAACGGACGGCCCGCTCAACCCCGCGACTTTTCTTTCGGGGTGGACGCTACCTATATATTTTGAAGCGGAAAGGATTACCCATGTCCGCAACAGGTATCCAGGCCGTTCTGTCTGCCGGCATTCAGCCCCTCGTCGATATACGCCCTCTTGTTCCTCTCGGCCTGCTTCTCTTTGGCAAGCTTTTTGCGGTCTCCGGGCTCTATCGGGACGAACTCGGCCTCGACCTTTTTCATCCCTTCGATGATTCTTGCCGACAACTCGTCATCGAGGCTCTTCTCTAAAAGCGTGAAGAACTCGTAATCCTCCTTGCGGATATGGCTCTTGAGGCCCACCATCGTCGAAACTATTATGCTGTCGAGGATAGTGCCGTCCTCGAGGGACTCGCGGAAGGCATGGAGGAGCGAGAGCACCTCGCTGTGGTCTTCGTGCATGATAGCCACAAGGCCGTCCCCTATCGGGATGAGGTCCTTCATTATCGGGAAGAGCACCTCCTCCTCTTTCTTGGCCGAGTGCAGCAGGAGATGGTTCTTGAGGTCGCACGTCGACTGCCAGAGCCCGTCCACGTCCCGCTTGGTGAGGTGCCATTCGACGATCGCTAACTTTTTGAGTATCTCCTGATGGTCGTCCTTGAGCAGGCTTATGGGGTTCTCGACGGCGGGGCCCTTTGCGGCCTTTTCCGCTCCGGTGGAGTCGAGCTTATCGATCTTGACCACCTTGTACGTCTGGGTGAAGCCGAGGCGGCATGCGTCGCGGGGGCTCTTGAAGAACTCCCGGCCCTCAAAGCCCGAAGCGAGGTCGTTGAAGAGCTCCTCGCTCATCTTTATAAAGCCTTCCTTGCAGTTGACGCAGCACGCCTCACGCTGGCAACGGTACTTCACCTCTATCATCTGGCCCGACATATTATCCTCCGCACTGAAAGGTCATGCGTTGCCTATGGTATCTCCGGCCTTCGTTGCAGGCAACACGGGGACGCCGAACTTTTCGTTGAACCTGGTGACTATATACAAGAGGGTCCTGTGGTTCAGAAGAAGCCCTTCGTACATCTTCGTCTTCGTGAGCCCGTCGAAATAGAACTCGTAGGAGAACTGCACCTGCTTGGCCACGCCGCTCTCGTCTATGTTCATATCGTAGCTGTTCTGCAGGAAGAGGAGGTCTTTCCTGATGTCGTTGTAGAACCTGTCCTTCTGGTCATCGGAGAGCTTCTTGATCTCCTCCATATGGTCGTTGGCTATGGCCACCCCGTTAAGGACGACGACGAGGCCGGGGTAATCCTTGGGCTGAAGCACCCTCTGTTTTTTCATGGAGCCGAGCGGGTAGTCGATCTCGAAGTGGAAGCTCGAATTCTCGTCCTTTATCTCGCTCACCGAATGGTGGTTTTCCGTAAGCCACTGTTTGATGGATGCCTTTGCCTGTTCTACCGTGGTGATATCCATTCCGAATTCTCCTTGAATAATATTGGTATTCACAATTTTTGTGTGTCTTTAATCTTACTATATTTATATGCCTTTGTCCAGCCTTATTAGCCACGGGGATGATAAATTATGGCCACTTTTCATGAAGATAAATGATATTAATAAATGGCGGGGATTGTCGGGAAGGTATCTGCTTTTATATGGCTCGATTTTGACCCGCCCTCAAAACCGCGGGGTTCTCACCGTCCACCGGGTTTAGATTCCCCGCAACCCGGCTTGCAGGGAATTTTCTAAGGAAGCTCTGATTAAGGAAGCTCTGATTAATTATGTTTTTCTGTCATTCTGAGGAAGCGTAGCGACCGAAGAATCTCGTAACTTATTGATTTTATAGACGTTGAGATTCTTCGCTTTGCTCAGAATGACATGCTATTGCGAATTAATCAAATCAGAGCTTCCTTAACACCAAAAACGCGCAGGCCGACACCGTCAGGCACGCAGGCGCGCCACCGTGGATTCCCGATGATAGGGTAGACTGGCATACAGGGGGATTTTGCGGATTACCCCCATAAGACGCGTTATGTCATCAATTTACGTCCTATGTCCCCTGGGCGGCCGGCCCCTCGGTCTTAAGGGTCTGGCATACCTGTGAGCACCGTGTGCAGTAGAACGTATGGGTCAGGTCGTATTCCTTGTAAATCGGACAGGTCTCGCAGACGCATGATTTCTCCCACTGTATCTTCTTGCTCGTGCCGATGAGCGGGAAGCAGTACCCGACGGGGGCGTCTCCCGCGACGTAACTCGGACACTTCGCGCACTTGCAGCTCTTTACGACGTAGTCCTGCCTCTTTCGATATTCAGCCTCGTCCATCGTCTCTATGCCGAATCTGTCCATACCCTCGTGAATGGCCATACCCCACCTCCGTTATTTGGTGCGCCGTTTATATGAATCAGTGTAGCGTGCAATAGAAGTCTACCAGAAATGTCAGGGCTGTCAAGAAGGGGGAGATTGGCTGTCTGCGGGGGGGGGACAGATTACGAACTTATGCCAGAATAAGAGAGGGGGAAGCCGTTGACGGCTTCCCCCTCTCTTTTATCTTAAAGCAGGTCCGGCTCTTTACGCCGCCATACCCCGCAGTCTTACATCTCCCTGTTGCCCCATGTATCCTTTGCCGTATCCCACCAGGTGCCCCACTTGTTGCCCCAGTCTCCCCGCTCCGCGCCGGGACGGGTGTAGAACCACCACTGGATTATGGCCGCTATGATATAGAATATGGTCGCGCCCACAAAGAAAGCGACCGGGTTGCCGGTCTTCGCTATCGACATGCCGACAAATATCGCGAATATGAAAGGCCCGAACGCGGCCCATGCGCCTGTCCACCCGAGGGCCTGCGCGCCCTTCCTCGCCGAATAGGCGAAGACTATAGGATAGAGTCTGAACGTGGCCGCATTGCCCACCCCTGTCCAGAAGAATATCCAGAGCATGCCGCCGACGAATAAGGGGAACTGGTCAACCGACGTGGGCGTAAGCGACCCGGTCGCTATAAGGAATACGCACCCCGCGATCTCCGCCAGAATCGCCACCTGCGTCAGGATGGCTCCGCCCCACTTGTCGGACGGCGCCCCGAACAGGAAGCGGACCCCCCCGCCGATCATAGGCCCGTAGAAGGCGAACTTGAGCGGGTCCGGAGCGCCCGGAAAGCCGCCGTATACGACCTTTATCAGGAGCGGGAACGCCGCGGCAAAACCCGCGAACGAACCGAATGTCGTGATGTATGTCCAGGTGCAGAACCATCCGTGCTTGTCCTTGACAATCTTCAACTGCTCCGCTATGGATGCCTTGATCGGAACGCTCTTCAGGAATATGAAGCAGAGCACGGTCGTGCCGACCAGGATGGGCACATACCAGAGCAGAGCGTTCTGCACCCACATGTCCTTCTTGATAACCTTCTTTACGGCCACGTCCGTAACCGCGCCGGCGGCGTCCTTCTTGACCGTTACGGCGATGTTCTTTGTCGCGTCGGTCTCCTGCTTGACCACGTCCTTTATAACGTCGCCTTCTTTGACGACGACGATGGAGCTGGCCAGCTCAGGCTTGTTAATCGTCACGTTCTTAACGACGCCCGCCTCTTTTACGACGACCACTTCCTTGACCGGGTCAGCCTTCGTGAAGAGCTGAGGCCCGCCGGCAAGCGCCCCTAATGCCGCGAAGCCTATTATCCACGGCGTCACGAACTGCGTCAGGCCGACTCCGAAGTTGCCGATGCCGGCCTGAATGCCCATCGCAACTCCCTGAAGCCTCTTTGGGAAGAAGAGGCTTGATGACGGCATGTACGAGGAGAAGTCCCCTCCCCCGAAGCCGCTAAGGAAGGCAAAGACCATGAAGAACGTGAACGACGTATTAGGGTTCATGACGGCCACCGCGATGCCTAAGCAGGGGATGACCTTTATGAGTGTAGCCACGGTTATCGTCGTCCTTGTCCCCAATATCGGTATGAGGACGCTGTGAACCAGGCGGAACAACCCTGATGCGAGCCCGGGTATGGCCGCGAGCCAGAAGAGCTGATTGGTGTCGAACTTGAATCCGATGTTCGGAAGCCTCACCACGACGGCGCTCATCGTGAACCAAGTGGCGAATGAGAAGATGAGGGACCATGTCGTGAGAATGAGGGTGCGCCACGCCAGGCCGCTGTTTTCTTTCCAGAATTGTGGGTTTTCAGGCTCCCACTTTTTTAGCCACGCCATATAAGGACTCCTTTTCAACTATATTTTCAAGACGGAAAAACCGCGTCCAGCAAAAAGCCCGTGTAGTATCGCTGTTTGGAGAGCCTCTTATCAAGATACGGCGGTTGCATGCCGACAATATCCGCCGTGTAGCATTGAAGCTCCACGCGGCAAGCCGCGGGGAATCTTCGACATATAAGGAAGCATCTATTTCTATTCGCTCGCTTGACCCCGCAGCTTGGGCTTAGGAGAATGCGCTCGCTATGTATGTTCAATCTAAGGAACCTCTGATTAATTCGCAATAGCATGTCATTCTGAGCAAAGCGAAGAATCTCAACGTCTATAAAATCAATAAGTTACGAGATTCTTCGGTCGCTACGCTTCCTCAGAATGACAGAAAAACATAATTAATCAGCTGCCCATCCGCCCACCCCTATCACGTCACACTGCTTGTACCGACACTACTTGTACTGAACGATGTTCTCGGTCGCGGGCGCCCTTCTGTACCACCTGACGACCTGGTAAGGCCTTACAAGGTACTTGTAAGGGTTGAGCACCACGAAGTGGGCAAGCCTTGAAAACGGTATCAGCGCGAAGAAGATCATTGCGTTGATGATGTGAACCCTGGTTATAAGCGGCAGATTCGCCACGTAGTCCGGGGCCGGGTTGAGCTTTACTATCGACCACAGCCAGGGTACCGCCGCGGCGGCATACCAGTTGGAGCCCCACCTGTAGAGTATCGCGTTCCCGAGCCCTGTCAGCACCTGTATGAGGAGCACTATCAGGACGAGTACGTCCCACCCGCTCGTCACGGACTTGACCCTTGCGTTCGTCAACCTTCTGTAGATGAGAGCCAGGAGGCCGAAGAGGGCCAGGAGAGCGAAGGAAAGGGCGGTCAGCTCAAGGATATAGAGCCTGAGCGGCGTCCCGTTCCACAGGAGGATCGCCTTCGGGATGAAAAACCCTACTATGTGGAGCAGGAGCACCATGATGATGCCGTAGTGCCAGGGGAACGACCCGAAAAACAGGACCTTGTTCTCCAGGAACTGCGACGACTGGGAAGACCATGTGTATCTGTTGGACCCGAACCGCCATATAGCCCCCACGATAGCTGTCATGAGGAGCACATACGGCAAGCCTCCGAATAAAATCTTATCCATTTATTTAACCTCCTCCTTTACGTCCTTGTCTAGGATTCTGTAGATGGCACTTATGAGGTGGTGATAAACGTTCCTCATGTTTTTGTGAAAGTTCTTGTTGAGCTTCTCCATAGCCTTGACGACGAAGCTTTCCAGAACGTCTCTTTTAAGCCCCTCGTCCCGCAGCATCGCCAGGAAGTGGAGTATTACCGGCAGATGGTCCGGCAACTCGCCCCTGGCGAAGTCGTCCACCGGGAAGCCCTGGGCTATATACATCGACTTGAGCGAGGACATGCTGCTTGACCGCTTGAAGCCGTCGTATAGGTGATACCCCAGGTCGAGCGTATAGTCCGCCGAAAGCTCGAAGGTGTAGGAGTATACCCCCTGAAGGTCGTCAAGGGACACCTCCTCCAGGTCCTTCTGGAAACGCTTGAGCTCGTCGACCGCTTCGGGAGGATATTTGGGGAGGTCGGCGAGCGCTTTTATGCACTCGTCGACCTTCAGCTTTATATCCTCCTGCGGGTATTCAACCAACTCCGCAAGCCGCGTGTATAAGGCTTTTTCCATAATCTTTACCATTTACCACTGCCTCGAGATGAGTTCCTGCTTCTTCGTGCCGAAGCCGACGGTGCCCCTCTTCTCGTACATCGTCCTCGGGTCCACCGTTGTCTGGGTCTCGCGGTGCGTCTCGGGTATCACGAACCTCTCCTGGTACGTCGCGAGCGAAACCAGCCTGTAGATCTCGTCCGCGTCCTGGGGCGTAAGCCCTACGGACGAGAGCGCGCTCTTGGCCGCCGCGTCCCCGATGTCGCCTACCCTCCTCTGGCGGATATAGAGCCTCACGGCCATCTGCTTCTTCAGCGACTCGATGACCAGCTGCTCGTTTCCGGCGCTCAAGAGGTTGGCGAGGAACCTTGCCGGCACCCTCATCTTGTCGACGTTGTAGAAGAAGTCGACGGTCTCCGGGTCGTGCAAGCCGCCGCTGTCGGACTTCGAGTTGTGAAGCACCGGCGAAAGCGGCGGTATGTAGAAGTTCATCGGCAGGGTCCTGAACTCCGGGTGGTTCGGCAGCGCGATGCGCCACTTCTTGAAGAGCTTGTAGGACGGCGAGTCCTGCGCGGCCCTTATCCAGTTCTCGTCTATGCCGGCCTTCCTGGCGGCCTCGACGACCCTCGGGTCGTTCGGGTCGAGGACTATCTCCCTCATCGCCTCTACGAGCCTCTCGTCCGGCGTCTTGGCCACCTCTTCTATCCTGTCCGCGTCATAGAAGAGGGCGCCTACGAACCTGATCCTTCCGGTGCAGGCATGGGCGCAGGCGTTGGCCTGGCCGGTCTCCGTCCTCGGATAACAGAATATGCACTTCTCCGACTTGCCCGTCGCCCAGTTGTAATAGGGCTTCTTGAACGGACATGCGCTCACGCAGAACCTCCAGGCGCGGCATGTGTCCTGGTCTATGAGGACTATGCCGTCCTCTCCCCTCTTGTATATCGCGCCTGACGGGCAGGACGCGACGCAAGCCGGGTTGAGGCAGTGGTTGCATATCCTCGGCAGGTAGAAGAAGAAGAGCTTGTGGAACTTGGTCAGCATCTCCTTCTGCGAGTCAGAAAGCCCCTTGAGGTTCGGGTCGTTGGACGCGTAAAGGGGGCTTCCGCCCATGTCGTCGTCCCAGTTGGGCCCGAGGACTATCTTCTCCATGAACTCGCCGGTTATGAGCGACCTGGGCCTCGCGGTCGGCTGGTCGTCTCCGGCCGGCGCGTTGAAGAGATTCTGATAGTCGTACGTGAACGGCTCGTAGTAGTCGTCTATGGTCGGGAGGTTCGGCTGAAAGAATATGTTCGCAAGGGTCCTTATCTTGCCGGGCCCCTTGAGAAGCTTCAGCCTGAGGCTCCCGCCGGAGACCTCCCAGCCGCCCCTGTACCTCTCC
>JACRNN010000103.1 GCA_016234955.1 Deltaproteobacteria bacterium
AGAGAGTCGTACTCCACGCCGAACTTGCTGCTGGTGCCCGTAAGCCTCGCTATCCTGCCGTCTAACCCGTCGAGCACGCCGGAGATGAGGATGGCTATGGCCGCCCTCTCGAAATGCCCGTCAAATGAAGATATGATGGCGTAGAACCCGCCGAAAAGGCTCGCCGAGGTTATGAGGTTCGGCAGCAGGTAGACGCCCTTTTTCAGCTTCTTCTGACTGGTCTCCGGATTCAGTTCGTTATCGAGCATTCCAATACCCCAATATGGTTGACCCGGCCCTTACCTTGTCCCCAACCTTCACGCCGGCCTTGCACCCCGCCGGCAGGTATACGTCGACCCGGGAGCCGAACCTTATCATCCCGAACCGCTCACCCTTTTCAAGCTCCATGCCCACTTTAGCGTAGCAGACTATCCTCCTGGCTATGAGGCCCGCTATCTGGTTGAAGGCCAGCCTCACGCCGGACTCGGTTTCGAGGATGACGGCGTTCTGCTCGTTTTCAAGGGACGCCTTATCGAGGCTCGCGTTGAAGAACTTGCCCGGGTTGTAGACGACCTCAACGACCCTTCCGGAAAAGGGGACCCTGTTCACGTGGACGTTGAAGACGTTCATGAAGATGCTGATCTTGAGCGCCTCTCCCCTGAGAAACTTCCCCCCCCTCTCGCGCTCGACCTTTATGACCTTCCCGTCAGCCGGGCTTACTATGGAACCCCCGTCAACGGGTATGCGCCTTTCAGGGTCCCTGAAAAACGCTATCACAAAGACCGTAAGAGGGATAAAAAACGCCTCCAACCACCTCAACCCGGCAACCCAGACCGCCGCGGTACATATTATACAGGCCAGTATGAAGGGATGACCCTCCTTGGCGACAGGAAATCTCAAATAAGAACCCCTTGAAGAAACACTATTCCAGACGGCGGCCCGCTCAGGGCCGGCCCCGCCGCAATGCGCCTTGAAAGATCAGTTCCTGGACTTATCCACTATCTTGCCCTTTTTAAGCCACGGCATCATGTCCCTGAGCCTTGCGCCGACCTTTTCTATCTCATGATTCTCGCCTATCCTCGTAAGCGCCGTGAAGACGGGCTTGTTGGCCCTGTTCTCAAGCATCCACTCCTTTGCGAACCGTCCGGTCTGTATCTCCCGGAGTATCCGCTTCATCTCCTTCTTGGTTTCATCCGTCACCACCCTCGGGCCCCTTGTGAGGTCCCCGTACTGGGCGGTATTGCTGATGGAATACCTCATGTTCGATATCCCGCCCTCGTAGATAAGGTCCACTATCAGCTTCATCTCGTGGAGGCATTCGAAGTACGCCATCTCCGGGGGGTATCCGGCCTCGGTAAGGGTCTCGAAACCCGCCATTATGAGGGCGCTCACCCCGCCGCATAGCACGGCCTGCTCGCCGAAGAGGTCGGTCTCGGTCTCGTCCTTGAAGGTCGTCTCGATGACGCCGGCCCTGCCCCCGCCTATGGCGCCGGCGTAAGCGAGCGCGACGTCGAGCGTGTCTCCGGAAGGATCCTGGTGTATGGCCACGAGCGCGGGCACGCCGTTGCCCTTCGTGAACTCGTGCCTGACGAGGTGGCCCGGCCCCTTGGGAGCGGCCATGAAGACGTTTACGGACTTATCCGGGACTATCTGCCCGAAGTGGATGTTGAAGCCGTGGGCGAACGCGAGATACGCGCCTTTCTTGAGCCCCGGCGCTATCTCCTCCCTGTAGGTGTCGCCCTGTACCTCATCCGGTATGAGCATCATCACCACGTCGGCCCCGGCCACTGCGTCCGCGACGCTTTTGGCCTTCAACCCCGCGGCCTCGGCCTTCTTCCAGGAGGCCCCGTCCTTCCTCAGCCCGACAACGACATCAACCCCGCTGTCCTTCAGGTTCTGCGCGTGGGCGTGGCCCTGGCTCCCGAACCCGATTATGGCGACCTTCTTGGACCTTATCTTCTCCAGATTGGCGTCCTTGTCGTAGTATACCTTCATCTATCTCTCATCCTCCGTTCTATTTTCAGGGTACCTTTTCAATTGATTTCAGTATCTCTTCGAGTTGAAGCTCCCCGCGGCAAGCTGCGGGGAATGCGCTCGCTATGCATGTTCATCCGCTACTTCTGCTTCGGGCTCCTGGCCATCGCTATGCGGCCGGTCCTGACTATCTCTTTTATGCCGAATGGGCGCAGGAGCTCCGTTATCGCGCCTATCTTCTCCTCGTCGCCGGTTATCTCCACCGTGTAGCTCCTGGGGCTCACGTCCACTACCTTCGCCCTGAAGATATCGACTATGCTCAGTATCTCGGCCCTTATCTCCGGGTTGGACGACACCTTTATGAGCGCGAGCTCCCTCTCTATGTGCTCCTCGCCCGTGAAGTCATGCACCTTGATGACGTTTATGAGCTTGTTGAGCTGCTTGTTTATCTGCTCGATGACCTTGTCGTCCCCCCTGGTGACTATCGTCATGCGCGATATCTCCGGGTCGAGTGTCTCGGCCACCGAAAGGCTTTCAATGTTGAAGCCGCGCCCCGAGAAGAGCCCCGAAATCCTGGACAGGACGCCGAACTCGTTGGCGACAAGCACCGATATCGTGTGGCGCAAAGAGAGACCTCCAAAAGATATTTTGAAGCTCCCCGCGGCTTTTCCGCGGGGAGCTTCAAAATGTAAGGAAACAAACTTCTATTCGCTCGCTTGACCCCGCATCTTGGGCTCAGGGTCTCGCGCTCGCTATGCATGTTCATAGCTTGAGAAGCAAGCTTCGATGAACTATACCCGAAGGAAACACTAAAACCGCATGGCGACGACCGGACATTATACGCGCCTGACTACACAAGGAGCATCTTGTTGAGCGGCTGGCCGGCCGGTACCATCGGATAGACGTTCTCGAACGGGTCGACCTTGAAGTCCATGAATACGGGCCTGTTCTTTACCGACAGGGCCTCCTTTATGACCCCTTCGACCTCCGCCGGGGTCTTCGCCCTCAGGCCCACGGCCCCGTAGGCCTCCGCGAGCTTCACGAAGTCCGGGGCGACGGAGACGCAGGTATGGGAATACCTCTTGCTGAAGAAGAACTCCTGCCACTGCCTGACCATGCCGAGGACCATGTTATTCAATATAGCCACCTTCACCGGGAGCTTGTACTGAACGGCCGTGGCAAGCTCCTGTATGTTCATCTGGAGCGAGCCGTCGCCGGCTATGGCTATTACCGTAGAGTCCGGGCGAGCTATCTGTGCGCCTATGGCGGCCGGGAAGCCGTACCCCATCGTGCCGAGGCCGCCGGAGGTCAAAAACGTCCGGAGCCTGTCGAACTTGAAGAACTGGGCGGCCCACATCTGGTTCTGCCCGACCTCGGTGGTCACTATCGCCTCGCCCTTGGTCATCTCATAGAGTTTTTCCACGACGTACTGGGGCTTTATCTTGCCATCGGGCTCAAACCTATAGGAAAGCGCATGGGTGCGCGCCCACTCCAGCGTCTGTACGTGCCACTCCTTGAGCCCGGCCCTGTAGGCCTTGAGCTCCTTCCGGGCCGGGGCCATCTTCAACATGTCCTTCAATACGTTCTTGACGTCGCCCACTATTGGGATGTCGACCTTCACGTTCTTGCTTATCGACGTCGGGTCTATGTCGATGTGAATGATCCCGGCGTACGGGGCGAACTCGTCTATCTTCCCTGTCACGCGGTCGTCGAACCGGGCCCCCACCGCTATGAGGCAGTCCGTATTCATCACCGCCATGTTAGCGCAGTAGGTGCCGTGCATCCCGAGCATGCCCATGAAGAGCGGGTGGGTGCCGGGAAAGCCCCCGAGCCCCATGAGCGTCGTGGTGGTCGGGATATCGAGCTTTGCCGCAAACGCCTTGAGCTCGTCCGCGGCGTCGGAGAGCACGACCCCGCCGCCCGCGTAGATGACCGGCCTCCTGGACTTGAGGATAAACTCCATCGCCTTTCTTATCTGCCCCGGGTGTCCCTTGTACGTCGGCTGGTAGCTCTCGATATGGACCTTTTCAGGGTACTTGAGGTCCCCCGCCGGCGCGTTCAGGACGTCCTTGGGCAGATCAACGAGCACGGGGCCGGGCCTGCCGGTAGCGGCTATGTAGAAGGCCTCCTTTATTATCCTCGGAAGGTCCCTTACGTCCTTTACGAGATAGTTGTACTTGGTGCAGGGCCGCGTTATCCCGACGATGTCGGCCTCCTGGAACGCGTCGTTGCCGATGAGCGCGGTCGGAGGACGTCGTATACGGGCAGTACCGCGCCCCCGGGGAAGCCGAATATCGTATCCACACCTTCTTCGATGAGACAGTCCACGAACAGTTGCGCGCCGTTTTTCTTCATATGGTGCGAGACCTTTTCTATCTGATATTTATCCGCCCTGGCAGGCTCAAACGGCCCTTTACTTCAGCACCGCGCCCGTATTGGCCGACGTGACGGCCTTGGCGTACCTTGATAGCCAGCCGGTCTTTATCTTAGGCGCCGGGGGCTTCCACTTCCTGCGCCTCTCCTCGAGCTCGGCCCCGTTGACCTTCAATTCGATCTTTCTTGCCGGTATGTCGACCTCTATGACGTCGCCGTCCTTTATTAGGGCTATTGCCCCCCCCTCCATGGCCTCGGGGGAAATATGGCCGATGCAGGGGCCCCTCGTGCCGCCTGAGAACCTGCCGTCGGTTATGAGGGCGACCGCATCGCCGAGACCCATGCCCATGAGCGTAGCCGTGGGCGCGAGCATCTCCCTCATGCCTGGGCCGCCCTTAGGCCCCTCATACCTTATCACCACCACGTCCCCGCCCTTTATCCCGTTGCCGAGTACGGCCTTCATGGCGGCCTCCTCGGAGTCGAATACGCGGGCCTTGCCGGAGAACCGCATCATCTTGTCGCTCACGCCGGACTGTTTCACGACGGCCCCCAACGGGGCGATGTTGCCCTTGAGCACGGCTATGCCGCCCTCTTTATGGTATGGGTCGTTCACGGTCCTGATGACCCTGCCGTCGATGTAATCGACCTCGTTTATTATCGCCTTGACCCTCTTGCCCGATATCGTCGGGTTGTCCTTTATCAGGCCTCCGAGCCTCTTCAAGACCGCGGCCACCCCGCCGGCCCAGTGGAGGTCTTCCATGTAGAACTCGCCGACCGGCTCTAACGATGTTATGTGCGGGGTGGAGCGCGAGAGCGCATCGAAGAGCTCAAGCGGCAGCTTCACGCCCGCGTCGCTTGCTATGGCCAGGAGATGGAGCACGGTGTTGGAAGAGCCTCCGAGCGCGAGGTCGGCCCTTATGGCGTTCTCGAACGCCGCCCTCGTCATTATCCTGCGCGGCGTGACGTTCTTTTTTATCAGCTCCACTATCCTCACGCCGCTGTCAAAGGCTATCCTCCTTTTATCGGCGGAGTTGGCCAGGGCCGTGCCGCACCACGGCAGGCTCATACCCATCGCCTCGGTCAGGCAGTTCATCGTGTTGGCGGTATAGAGCCCCTGACAACTCCCGGCCCCCGGACACGCGCCCATCTCGCAGGCGTTGAGCTCCTCCTTCGATATCTCGCCCTTCCTGAAACGGCCCATGGCCTCGAAGGTATCCCTTATGAAAGAGGTGCGCCTGCCCCTGTACCTGCCGGTCATCATAGGGCCTGCTGTAACGACCACGGCCGGTATGTCGAGCCTGGCCGCGGCCATGAGCATGCCGGGAGTAATCTTATCGCAGTTGGTCAGGAGCACCAGACCGTCGAAGGCGTGCCCCTCGGCAACGCTCTCTATCATGTCGGCTATAAGCTCCCTTGTGGGGAGCGAATAGTGCATGCCCCTGTGGCCCATGGCTATGCCGTCGCACACGCCGGGCAGGCCGAAGAACATCGGGTAGCCCCCGCCCGTGTGAACGCCTTTTTCTATGAACCTCTCCAGGTCCCTCATCCCGATGTGGCCCGGTATGAGGTCTGAAAAGGATGTCGCAACCCCTATGAAGGGCTTCCCCATCTCTCCTTTCGGGAGTCCGGTAGCGTAAAGAAGCGCCCTGTGGGGCACCCTTTCAAGCCCCTTCTTGATCCTGTCGCTGCGTCCTGGCATATACCTCTCTTACAATCGAATATATTCGTTCCCGTCCCAGATGCGACAGGTTTCATACCGTCGTCCGCCCTTGCTTCAGGCAAGCCCGCCAAGGGCCCTGTTCTCCTCTTTCGGCGCACCCTTTGCCGCGAAACCCTTGCGCCGCGCCGAGAGCATCGTCTCCATCTCGTCCTTGAGCTTCAATTTGAGCTTTTTAAGCCTGTCCTTCTCTATCTTTTCATCCTCGCTCAGACTCAAGGAGCTTTTTCATCAATTCCTGGTCGGTCATACGAGCCTCCTTACTGGTACGGGTTTTTTAGAGTATTTTATGGTTTTTTCGGCGGTATTCCGGCTTTTCAGACCCCTTACCGTCAAAACGGCGATTAAACGGCAAAAACGCGCACAAATCCCCTTACGTCTTATTTTTCATATTAACGCAACGCAGATTGCTTGTCAACAGCCTATGATTACGGAAATATCCGTAAATATCCCGGATTTGGAAGACCGCCGGGAGGATGCGGAACGATGAACCACGCCGCAGCAAGTTGCGCTTGATTAGACCCCGAAGGAAACATTAAAGACCCCCCTTTATCTCGGCCTCTGACTTCCTCAGATAAAGCGGCCCAAGCCCCGCCGGAGAGACCGCCCTAAGAGCACGCTCCAGGGCGAGCATGGCGATATTCGACGCCCTCATCGACCAGAGCGCCGCCGGGGCCGCGACCGCGCCGTCAACGTTCTTTTTTATCTCTTCGGAATAGACCGTCAGACCGTTGCCGAGGAATACGACCGGGCCCTTGACCCCATTGAGCCTTTCAAAGAGCGCCGCCGGGGAGAGGGCGGAGTCCTTCATCACGGCCTCCATGCCGTTGCCCGCATAGCGGTATACGGCGGCGTATACCTCTCCCTTGCGCGCGTCAAGCACCGGACATACCGCCATCCGCGAATAACGGAGATTGAGCGCGAGGGCCTCGAGGGTGGATACGCCTACGACCTTCCTGCCCGTTGCCCAGGCAAGGCCCTTGACCGTCGAAACGCCGATCCTCAGGCCGGTAAACGAGCCGGGCCCGGTGTCAACCGCGTAGAGGTCTATGTCGGCAAGCCGCACCCCGACGCTCTTGAGCACTCCGTCTATGGCCGGCATAAGCCAGTTGGAGTGCTTCCCTGCGTCGCCGGAGTTCCATTCGCACAGGAGCCGCTCTCCGTCCATGAGGGCGACGCTTCCCGATGCCGAAGATGTGTCGAAGGCGAGTATCTTGAAGCTCCCCCTATGCCCAAGCCGCGGGGAATCTTCGACATGTAAGGAAGTATCCATATCCGATTCGCTCGCTTGACCCCGCAACAAGCCGCGGGCCTCGCGCTCGCTGTTCATGTTCACCCTTGCCCTCCCTGCCCTTTGCCCCTCCCGGCTCAGTTCAGGAGGCGGAAGATGTCGTTATATGTGACCAGGAGCATCAAGGCTATGAGGAGCGCAACCCCTATCTGCTGGGCTATTGACATGAACCTCTCGCTCAGGGGCCGCCCTTTTATCGACTCTATGCCGAAGAATAATATATGCCCGCCGTCGAGGACCGGTATGGGGAAGAGGTTTATTATCCCTAACTGAAGGCTTAAAAAGGCCACAAGCGACAGCACCTCCGAGATACCTGTCTTTGCCGCCTTGCCTGCTACCTGCGCTATCATTATCGGGCCGCCGAGAGTCTTGAGCGAGTACCTGCCGAGCACAAGGCCCTTGATGACGCCGAAGAGCTTGGCGGTCATATCAGCTCCCGAGGATATGCCCTTGCCGACGGCCGTAAAGAGGCCGTACTTCCTCATCACGTGGTCCTGCTTCCTCGATATGCCGACGAGGTATACGTTGGCCTCCCTGTTCAATCTCGGCGTTATCTCGATAGTGAGGGTATCCGCGCCCCTCATTATGACGAAGACCTTTTTCCCGCCGTCCTTGTGTACAATGTCCTCTATCTCGGCCCAGTGGTCTATCCGGGCGCCGTTTATGGAGAGTATCCTGTCCCCTGGCTTGACGCCGGCCTCCCTGGCCGGGTAGCCGCTCGCAACCTCACCGACCACCGGCTCCATCGGAGGGTATACCCCTATGTACCCAGCGCCGCTCTCCGGGGAGCTCTGCGGGGTGACGGAAATCTTTAACGGCGCGCCCTCGCGCATAATCCCCACGGTGACGGGCTTGTCGGGGCTCAGGGCTACGGCGGTGAGGAACTCTTCCCAGTCGCCCACCCTCTTGCCGTCTACCGAGTCGATGACGTCGCCTTTGCGCACCCCCCCCTTGAACGCGGCCTGGTCCGGGTCCGCGTAGCCTATGAGCGGGGCCTGGTCGAAAAACGCCGGCACCTGTATGCCGATGAGGAATATCACCGGGAAGAGTACCGCCGCCAGCACGAGGTTCATGAACGGCCCGGCGGCCACTATCAGCGCCCGTTTCCATACGGGCTTGTGGGTGAAAGACCGCGCCCTGTCCGCCTCGGAGACCTCTTCCCCTGGCCCCTCGCCGACCATCTTCACATACCCGCCGAGAGGCAGGGCCGAGACCCTGTACTCAGTCTCTCCGAGCGTCACGCCGACGACCCTGGGGCCGAAGCCGAGCGAGAACTTCTCCACCCCGACCCCGCAGAGCTTGGCCACCGCGAAGTGGCCGAGCTCGTGTATGAATATAAGCACGCCTAATACGATGATGAATGAAATGGCTGTAGTCATGATATCCCGCGTCTTCCGTTCTTAAGTTTTGTCCCTGCCTTACGCGCTCAAGCCGCTAACGGAGTCCCTGGCGGCCTCCCTGGCCCACCTGTCGGCTTCTATCACGTCCTCGATGGACGCTATCCCCCCGGGGGTATGTCTCTCAAGCACCTCTGATATGACGCTGAAGATGGAGGTGAACCGGATGCGCCCTTCAAGGAACATCTCCACCGCCACCTCGTCCGCCGCGTTCAATACGGCCGGCATGGTGCCCCCGGCCCTCAACGCCGCGTAGG
>JACRNN010000104.1 GCA_016234955.1 Deltaproteobacteria bacterium
ATGCTGAAGTCCACCGGCACCGATACCGGCACGCGCTCCCTGGGGGCGCCCTGCTGTATCTTGTCCGGGAATAGGGCCCTGTTGACCCTGAATATTATCTGCTCCGGGGTGAACCCCTTGGTCATCAGCCCGGCGGCGCCGAGGCCTTTGAGGTTTTCCGTCACCTGGCTCAATTCATAGACGCCCGTTATCGCGAGCACCGGGAACTTGCCCTCGTATCCGTTCTCCTTCATCCACTTCAATACCCCGAAGCCGTCTATATCCGGCATCTGGAGGTCGAGTATCAGGAGGTCTATGCCGTTTGAGTCTATCTTTATCTCGTTAATCACCTCCCTGCCGTCCTTTGCGAACCTGACCAGGTGCCCGGCCTCTATCAGTATGTCGCTCAACTTGGTCCTGAAAAACACGCTGTCGTCGGCTATCAGGATATTCTTGGAATCTTCGGTTATCATAACGGTCCTCGTAACGCAATGGCGGCTGTTTGAGTCCTCCCGCGTCACGTCAGAGGGACAGGATGTCCCTTTGACGACGGCGGTCTCACGCTGAGATTCAGTATGGGTGCTTGTTTTTTAGCGTTCTGAAACCACCGGGCGCCCTAAAGCCAGTGAAGGTACATTGTCGGCGTTCTGAAAGCCAGGGGTTTACAAGGTGTCCAGGTGTGTGATCGAAGAAGCGTATGGTAATTATACAACTTATTCCCGGAAAAGACAAATGCAAAAAGCCCGTATGGCCCTTAACTTACAGCCGCACCCCTCGCCCCGCGAAAGCCCCCCTGCCCCGACCCCCCACTCGCCCCCGGCCTTCAATCGTTCTTGGGGAGCTCCCATGTGGCGTAGTCGCATTTAGGGTAGTTGGAGCAGCTGAAAAATACCCTCCCCTTTTTCGTCCTGCGCTCCACCAGCGTGCCTCCGTCGTCGTTGGGGCACGGGATGCCGGTGGAGTACGGGAGCGTCGTCTTGCACGCCGGGTAATCGGAGCAGGCGAGAAACTTGCCGAACCTGCCGCTCTTGACCGCCATGAGCTTGCCGCACTTTGGGCACGGGGTCGTGGTGATCTCGGCCACCCTCGCAACGGCCGTCACCTTGCCGTGCTCGTCTATCGTAAAGTCCTTCGTGTTCTTGCACTCGGGGTAGCCGGAGCAGGCCAGGAACTTGCCCTTCCTGCCCCATTTTATGACCATCATCTTCGAGCACTTCTCGCAGAGGATGTCGGTAGGCGTTTCCTCGGCCTTCACGTTCTTCATGTCTTTTCTGGCCTTCTCAAGGCTGTCCTTGAAAGGGTCGTAGAACTCCTGCATGGCCCGGCGCCAGGGGACCTTGCCCTCCTCGATGAGGTCGAGCTCCTCTTCCATGTGCGCGGTGAACTCGACGTCGAGTATCTCGGGGAAGCTGATGATGAGCATATCGGTGACGAGGAAGCCCAACTCCGTGGGCTTGAACTGTGTCTTCTCCTTCGTGACGTACTCCCTGTCCTGGATGGTGGAGAGTATGGCGGCGTACGTCGAGGGCCGCCCGATGCCCTTTTCCTCGAGCTCCTTTACCAGGGTAGCCTCCGTGAAGCGCGGCGGCGGCTGGGTGAAGTGCTGCGCCGGCGTGAGCTCCTTAAGACCCACGGTGTCGCCTTTCTTGAGCGGCGGGAGCTGGGCGGCGGCCTCCTCTTCCTCGGTGTCTCTGCCCTCCACGTATACGGCCATGAAGCCGGGGAACTTGACCGTTGAGCCGGAGGCGTTGAAGGTGTACTCCCGCGCCTCTATCTGCACCCTTGTCTGGTCGATGAGGGCCGGGGACATCTGGCAGGCTATGAACCTGTTCCATATCATCTGGTAGAGCCTGAACTGGTCCTTTGAGAGGCGCTGCTTGACGGCCTCGGGCGGATATTTGAAGTAGGTGGGCCTTATGGCCTCGTGCGCGTCCTGGGCCTTTTTCCTGGACTTGTATATATTGGCCTTGGCTGGGAGGTACCCCTGCCCCCACTTATCCAGTATGAACGCCCTGGCGCCCTCCACGGCCTCGGTCGAGATGCGCGTCGAGTCGGTCCTCATGTAGGAGATGAGCCCCACGGGGCCTTCCTCTCCGATATCGACCCCTTCGTAGAGCTGTTGCGCGAGCATCATCGTCTTTTTCGCCGTGAATCCGAGCTTGCGGGAGGACTCCTGCTGAAGCTTGCTCGTCGTGAACGGGGCCGCCGGGTTCCTCTTGACCTCCTTCGCCTCGACCTCGGCCACCGTGTATACGGCCCCTTCGAGGTCCTTTAACACGGCCCCGGCCTCGTCCCCGTTATTAAGCTCTATCTTCTTCCCGCCCTTTTTGGCGAGCTTCGCCGCGAAGACGGCCTTGCTCGAAAGCTCTTCAAGGAGGGCGGTTAAGGACCAGTACTCCACCGGGACAAAGGCCTGTATCTCCCTCTCCCTGTCGCACACGAGCCTCACCGCCACGGACTGCACCCTGCCGGCGCTGAGCCCCATCCTTACCTTGTCCCAGAGTATCGGGCTGACCTGGTACCCGACGAGCCGGTCGAGCACCCTTCTGGCCTGCTGGGCCTCGAATTTATTCCTGTCGAGCGCGCCGGGGTGGGCTATGGCGTCTTTTACCGCCCTCTCGGTTATTTCGTTGAAGAGCACCCTGTAGGTCTTCTCGTGCTTCTTGTCGACCTCTTCGGCTATATGCCAGGCTATGGCCTCGCCCTCCCTGTCAGGGTCGGGGGCGAGGTATATCCTCTCGGCGCTCCTGGACGCCTTCTTGAGCTCCTTTATGGTGTTGGCCTTGCCCTTTATCACCTCGTAGCGCGGCTCGAAGTCCTTCTCTATCTCGATCCCGAGCTTGCTCTTGGGCAGGTCCTTGATGTGCCCGATAGAGGCGAGCACGACGAAGTCGCGCCCGAGGAATTTATTTATCGTCTTTGCCTTTGCAGGCGACTCCACTATGACAAGAGACTTTCCCATGTTTTATAAAGACCCGTTTCTCCCGGTTTCAAGATATATTGCCGCCAACAGGCGGCGAGTACAGACGGATTATAGCACAACTCTGAAATTTTTACGCATACGTATATATATGACAGGCCCGGCCGGTTGCGGCGCAGTCTCACACGCGCCTCAAAAAACGCTTACCCGGGAGCTGTTTTACCATCCCCTTTATCTCCATGCCGAGCAGGATGGAGGAAATCCTCGCCGCGGGAAAGCCGGTGCGCTCGGTTATCATGTCTATATGGGCCGGGTCGTCACCGATCGCCTTCAATACCTCCCCCTCTTCGCCCCCCACGCGCGGACGCTCTTTTTCCAGGGGGGCCGCGGAAAATGGTATCGCAAGGGCCTTGAGCACGTCGGAGGCGCTCTCGACAAGCTGGGCCCCGTCCCTGATGAGCCCGTTCGTCCCCGCGCTCTTTAATGAAGTCGCCTGACCGGGAACGGCCATCACCTCCCTGTTGTACTCGAGGGCGAGGCGCGCCGTCATAAGCGCCCCGCTCCTTCGCGGGGCCTCGACAACGACCACGCCCAGGGACAGCCCGCTTATTATCCTGTTCCTCATCAGGAAGTTATGCGGCAACGGCGGGGTTGCGAGGGGGAACTCGGAGATCAAGGCCCCTTTGCCGCGGATCATGTCATATAGTTTCCCGTTCTCCTTAGGGTAGGCGACGTCGACCCCTGTGCCGAGGATCGCCACAGTAGCCCCTCCGGAGGCGATGGCGCCGTTGTGCGCGGCGGTGTCGCACCCGCGGGCCATGCCGCTTACCACGGTTACTCCGGCTGAGGCGAGCCCCTTTGCGATATCTTCAGCCATCCTGAGCCCGTAGTGCGACGGACGCCTCGTGCCGACCACGGCTACGGCAGGGGCGCCGAAGTCACAGCCCGCACCCTTCATGTAAAGAAGGCACGGCGGGTCGCATATCTGCCTGAGCAACGGCGGGAACCGGGGGTCCATGAAGGTAACGACCGTCACCTTGCGCTCATCTATAAGCCCAAGCTCCCTCTCGGCCCACTCCCAGGCGCTGAATTCCTTGACAGCCCCGGCAAAGACTGACGAAAACGCCTCAAGTATACGCCCGGGGGCTGTGAATATCTCCTCCGGGGAGCCGAACCTCTCCATGACGCCATTGAGGTCGAACTGCCCGATACCCCTGACCCTGCTCAGGGCAAGCCAGTACTTAAGACTTTTTCCGTCCACCAGTCCACACCTGTCCCGCCTATAGGGTAAAATGAATCGGGGATGGCGGGGCCGCCATCCCCTGAACCGGCAAGACGCTATACAGGGTGCCTCTATCAGGTTGTTGAAAAACCCTCGCGTCAGTTCAGGCTGTTCAAAAAGCTCCGGATACAAGGCGTCGAGGAGCGAGGAATGAGGCGTATTTTGTCCATACGCCGCAGTGACGAGCGACGATGACAACGCGGTAGATGGACTTTTTCAACAGCCTGCTATATTACTTCGCCCTTATCGTCGATACGCGGTCCCCGACATTCATCTGCTTGAGGCTCGTTATCACGACGCACGCCGACGTCTCATCCCCGGCCTCTATCACCATCATCGCGCCGAGCTCGGTGGGCGGCAGCCCCTGTTTGCTCTTCCTGTCGATGGGGTCGGCTTCGTCCTTTATCTTTTCCCTGTATGCGCGCAGGAGGTTGCCGGTCTTGAGGCCGTCTTTCGCGCCCTTGTCTATGTAGACGATGTCGCCGGTTGTGAGCTCCTCCCTGTTTTCAAGAGCGGCCACCAGGAGCCCGTCCACGGTTATGCCTGCCTCTGACGCCACCACTTCATAAGGCTCTTTGAACTCCTTCAGCAGCGCGCCGGGGCTTATCTCCTTGAACGACGTCTCTATCACGCCCTCTATGACTTCCCCCGTGCCGGTTATCCTGATAACGCCCAGGTTATCCACGATATTCCCGATCCTCTTTTTGGTCACCGGGTGGACCACCGCGCCGTCCACGACGTATACGGTGTAGAGCTTGCCTGCGCTTGCGTCCCCTCTGTCCTTGAACTTGAGGTATACGCTGTCCCCGGCGCTCAAATACATCTTGTCCACCTTTGAGCCGACTATCACGGCGCTCTCCCGCAGAGCCTTATCGGTGACGAACCCCTTCCTCCGGACCGCGAAGGCAACGTCTTTGCGCCTCTCCGGAACGCCTTTTCCAGGCTCTTTCACGGCAACCGCTTCGGCGGCCTCTTTCGGCGCAACGGCGGCCTCAGGCTTAGGCTGAGCCTCCGGCTCGGGTTCAAGCACAACGGCTTCACCGCCCGCCTTCTCTTCCTCGATGCTTACCACCGGGAGTTTTTCAACCTCGGCCTCTTTCCTGCCTATCACCTCTATCCCGTCCGGGGTGATCCTTACCACGTTGCCGGGGTATATGAGGTCGGGGTTCTTGATGTACGGGTTGAGCTTCCATATGACCGGCCA
>JACRNN010000041.1 GCA_016234955.1 Deltaproteobacteria bacterium
CTCCGCGCCTTCTCTAATAACCCTTGCGGTCTGTGGCTTAAGGTCGAGAAGTTTCCTTACCGCGGCCGAGGACTTTTTCCTTATAATCTCTTCCATGTATTTTCCAAGAAGGACGAATGCTATGATGACGGCGGAGACCTCAAAATACACGTCCCTCTCAGCCACCTTCACGGGCAGGATATCCGGAGCGAAGATGACTATGACCGAATACACATAGGCCACTGACGTCCCCAGGGCAATCAAAAAGTCCATGTTTATCATCCGGTTCTTTATCGCGCTATACGCACCCTTGTAAAAACCCCATCCGCCTATGAACTGGACGGGCGTGACAAGGATAAAGAGCCACATGCCCCAGGTAAACCAGGGGAGCTGAGGTATCGGCGCCCAGGTTACAATCGTCGCCCCTGCGGCAAGGCCCAGGAAAAAAGCCGCCCTCAAGAGGGCAAGGGCGAGTACCCCGAACAGGGCTATGGAAACCCGCCTTTTCATCTTCTTGATCTCTTCTTCCGGGGCCTCGAAAGTCCTCAAGCAGCCATCCGAGCAAAAATAGTACATCCTTCCCCCGAGGTCTTTTTTGAGGGACTTGTTCTTGTCGACCACCATGCCGCAGATAGGGTCCTTGGCCGTTTCATGCGCGCCCGCTTCAGCGGCTGTCATTCCCTTATGCGGCTTGACCTCTCCGCCATTTCCGGACATAAAGGCAACAGGGTCCTTATCAAAGCGCTCCTTGCATTTCATGGAACAGAAATAGATATCCTGCCCTTTATATGCGCTCTTGCCAGCGGCTTTTTTCGGGTCTACGGACATGCCGCAAACAGGGTCTCTTGCCATATTATCTCCTTGCATAATCCCAAATTAAGGCTTGCCCGGTTTCATATTGAACATGCATAGCGAGCGCATTCCCCGTAGCTTGCTACGGGGTCAAGCGAGCGAATAGAAATAGATACTTCCTTATATGTCGAAGATTCCCCGCGGCTTGCCGCGGGGAGATTCAACAGGTTATAAAGCGGCGCAAATACAAGCCCCGCATAGATACCTTAAAGGATTGGAATTGGCTTCAATGCCGATGGCCGGTAGACTCATCCTTTTTCTCTGAGTCGCCCTTTTTCTTTTTATCTGAATGGCCTCCGCCGCAGCACCCCATGCCGCCTCCTCTCCGATGCATCAGGTACATGAATACTACGAACAATACTATTATCAATATGGACGAAAGATCATAACCCCACATAAATTCCCCCTTTGGACTTTAACCGATGCGCGGGATAAACATCGGGACAGCTTCCCTGTACTTCCTGTACTTGTCCCCAAATTCCCTCTCCATCTCCTCTTCCTCTCTCCTTGAGAGCTTGTAATAAGCCATTATAAGGATCGGCCACATGAGGAACGTAATCAGTGTAGGCCATTGAATGAGAAGCCCTATTGTGATCAGGAAAAGCCCTGAATATTGCGGGTGGCGCACATAAGAATAGACGCCATCCGTGACCAGTTCCCCTTTTGACTTATGGATTCTCCTCCATCCAGAGGCCATAGTGAAAAAGCCCGCGAGCACCAGCCCATTGCTTATTACATGGATCAGTGCCAGCATTATTGCGCCGCCCCCGAAAAAAGTCACCCATAAATGACCGCTCTCATGGGCAAACGGGTTCAGCGCAGGGTATTTCGAACCGAGCACCACGGTTAGTATGTAGATGGTCAAGGGAAAACCGTACATCTCCGTAAATAACGCGATAATAAAGGCGGTGGTTACCCCCATTGACCTCCATTCCCTCCTCTTTACCGGAGTTATGAAACTCAGGATAAAAAAGAGAAAAAGGATGACGTTTATAATTACAAGCGACCAGAAACCATACGCATATGAAATGCTTTCCCCGTGCATAAGCCGCATCCCCGTTCTATTCTTTTAATGGCACTTGGGCGGAGCGCCCTTTGGTTCTTTTATTATTCTTTGCCACCATTTTTTCCCGGTCTCATCGTGGCGGATGCCCTCTTTAAGCTCAAAATTCTCCTGGCACGTCTTTGTGCAGAAATAAAAGGTCTCGTGCTCAAAGTGTACCATAAACTCCGCGCCTTTCTCCTCGACTTCCATTCCACATATGGGATCCTTCGCCATAAAGGTCACCTCACTTTCTAACAGGTTGCTGAAAAAGTCACATCTGCTTTGTCGTCTCGGCGTTCGTCACTGCGGCGTACGGACAAAGTACGCCTCATTCCTCACTTTCTCGACTCCTCGCATCTGTAACTTTTTCAGCAACCTGTTCTATTTTGAGTTTTTCCGCATCCTGCTAAATACAATTATTCTATTATCGTCTTTACGAAATCGGTCAGGCGCGCCTCGTCCGGGTCGTAGACGATATCTATCCTTTCGGCGGCGAAGTTCACCGCGGCCTCCTCTACGCCGCTCATGGCGGAAACGCCCTTCTCTATCTTCGCGGCGCATGAGGCGCAACTCATCCACGTTACCGGCAGGGAGGCCTTCTTGAGCCCCCTGGGGGGGCGGCGGCCTTTTTATGCATCAGCAGAAAAGCTATATGAATAATATATTCGACAAGCTGTAGAATGTCAAGCGATGCCTGCCCAAAGGCCGTCCCATCCGCATGATACCCGATTAACCCGACAGCGCACAGCGCTCTTGAAGCTCCCCGCGGCTTTTCCGCGGGGAATCTTCGACATATAAGGGAGTATATATTTCTATTCGCTCGCTTGACCCCGCAGCAAGCTGCGGGGAATGCGCTCGCTATGCATGTTCAACAACAGGCAAAATTACGTTGTTGAAGGCGCGCCAACTGTGTGTTATCTTTAAGAATGGAGCCGGGTGCTCGGAACGGTCAAGGAATGGATGAATTCAGGATAGACAGCCACAAACTGATGTTCCATGTAGGCCGCGTCAACGACTGGCTCAACGGCGCCCTTGTCTACCCCATATACATGGAGATTTCCCCTGTGGGGTCATGCAACCACAGATGCACGTACTGCGCCCTGGACTACATGGAGTACAGGCCGCGCCGCCTCGACAAAGACCTCCTCAATAAAAGGCTCGACGAGATGTCCTCCCTCGGCCTCAGGAGCGTGATGTACGCCGGAGAGGGCGAGCCGCTCCTGCACAGGGATATCGGGGAGATAATAAACCATACGAAAAAGGCCGGCATGGACGTAGCCGTGACGTCCAACGGGGTCCTCTTCGGCGCGAGGCTGATGGAAGCCTGCCTCCCGTCCATAACCTGGATAAAGATAAGCATCAACGCCGGCTCCAAAGAGACCTACGCCAGGGTGCACGGGTGCAGGGAGGAGGACTTCTCCACGGTGCTCCGCAACGTCTCGGCGGCGGTGAAGAGAAGGGCCTCCGAGGGTATTCCCGCCACCATCGGCATGCAGATGATACTCCTGCCGGAGAACGCCCATGAGGCGCTCGACCTCGCCAAAACGGCAAAGGAGATAGGGGCCGACTACATCGTCATAAAATCCTACTCACAGCACCCAAGGTCCATCACAAGGCTCTACGAGGGCCTAAAGTACGGCGAATACCTCCACCTGAGGGACGAGCTTGAGGGGCTCTCCTCCTATGACTTCAAGGTGATATTCAGGGTGAACGCCATGAAAAAGCTCGATGACGACGGCAGGGGGTATGAGAGATGCCTTGCGCTCCCTTTCTGGAGCTATATTGATTCCGGCGGCGGGGTCTGGGGCTGCAGCGCGTACCTCGGTGACGAGCGCTTCCTCTTCGGCAACATCAACGACAACACCTTCGAGGAGATATGGAGCGGCGCGAAGAGGAAGAAGGCCATGGAATTCGTCGCAAACGACCTCGATACCGGGGAGTGCCGGAGGAACTGCAGGATGGACGAGGTGAACCGCTATCTCTGGGAGCTCAAGCACCCCGGCCGCCACGTCAACTTCATCTGAACATGCATAGCGAGCGCGAGGCCCGCGGAAAAGCCGCGGGGAGCTTCAACCGGACGGAAGATGGAAGACCTGTTGCAAAAAATCCCTGAAGAGACGCTTAAAAACATCTACTCGACGATGCTCAGGATACGCATGTTCGAGGAGAAGATAGTGGAGCTCTACCCTGAGCAGGAGATGAGGTGCCCGGTGCACCTTTGCATAGGGCAGGAGGCGGTCCCGGCCGGGGTCTGCGCCAACCTCCATGCGATGGACTACGTATTCTCAAACCACAGGGGCCACGGCCACTGCATAGCAAAGGGGAGCGGGTTCAAGCCCCTGATGGCCGAGCTCTACGGCAAGTCGACCGGATGCAGCGGCGGCAAGGGCGGCTCCATGCACCTGATAGACACGGAGAACGGGGTCATGGGCACATCGGCCATAGTCGGCGGCGGGATACCGATGGGCGTGGGGGCGGCCCTTGCCTCATCCATGCGGGGCGAAGAGCGGGTCACCGTCATATTCTTCGGCGACGGCGCTTACGACGAAGGGGTATTTCACGAGTCCTTCAACTTCGCCTCGCTAAAGAAACTCCCGGTGGTATTCGTCTGCGAGAACAACTTCTACGCCACCAACTCCCCGCAGTCCGCCAGACAGCCCGTTTGCAGGATATCCGAGAGCGCCAGGGCCTTTAACGCCCCCGGCGTATGCGTTGACGGCAACGACGCCGCGGCCGTATACAGGGCCTCAAGGGAGGCGGTGGAGAGGGCGAGAAAAGGCGGCGGGCCCACCCTTATCGAAGCCGCTACATACAGGTGGAAGGGCCACGTCGGGCCTGAGGAGGACTTTGAAAAGGGCTTTAGGGACAGGGAAGAGCTCATACACTGGAAAGGGCGTTGCCCGATAAACGCGTTCGCGGAGCGCCTTGCCGCCTCCGATATAATATCGCGCCGGGATATGGAAGGGCTCGCACGCGGGATAGAGAAAGAGCTTGATGAGGCTGTCGCCTACGCAAAAAAGAGCCCGTACCCGGCGGAGCATGATCTCCTGAGCGACGTCTACGCGGACAACGGATGAACCACCACGGAGCAAGCTCCGGGGTTTCCGTTGGAACTCTTGCTCATAGGTTGCGCAACAAGCTGCGGGGAATTAGACCCCTAACAGGATGCGGAAAAATCCAAAATAGAGCCAGGTTGCTCAAAAAGTTACAGATGCGAGGAGTCGAGAAAGTGAGGAGTGAGGCGTACTTTTTCTGTACGCCGCAGTGACGAACGACGATGACGACAAAGCAGATGTGATTTTTTGAGCAACCTGCTAAGGAAACATTAAAATATGCCCTGGACCAGGACGTACAGGAACAGAGACGAGTTCGAGAGGGCCTTCCCCCAAAACGCGGGCGTCCGGGGGCTTGCGTACAGGGACGCCATCCTCGAAGCCACGGTCGAGCTCATGGAGGAGGACAGCAGGGTCTTTGTCATGGGCCAGGGGGTCGACGACGCGGGGGGCGTCTTCGGCACCACAAAGGGGCTCCATGAGAGGTTCGGCAAAGGCCGGTGCATAGACACCGCGCTCGCCGAGAACGGCATAACCGGCATCGCCGCCGGGGCCGCGCTCTGCGGGATGAGGCCAATACTCGCGCACATGAGGGTGGACTTCATCCCCCTCTCCCTCGACCAGATAATAAACCACGCCGCCAAGTGGAGCTACATGTTCGGCGGGCGCGCAAGCGTTCCCCTGACCATAAGGGCGATAATCGGCAGGGGCTGGGGCTCCGCGGCCCAGCACTCCCAGAGCCTCCAATCCATCCTCGCCAATATCCCGGGGCTCAAGGTCGTGATGCCCGCCACCCCTTACGACGCCAAGGGGCTCCTGAGGGCCGCGGTAAAGGACAACAACCCCGTCATAATCATAGAGCACCGGTGGCTCTACGACCACACGGGCCATGTCCCCGAAGGGCCGTACACGGTGCCCATAGGAAAGGCCGTGGTGCGGAGAGCCGGCAAAGACGTAACCATAGCGGCCCTCTCCTACATGGTATACGAGGCGCTCCTGGCCGCCGAAGAACTGAAGGGCCGCGGCATAGAGTGCGAGGTGATAGACCTGAGGACGATAAAGCCGATGGACACCGACCTCATCACGGAATCGGTAAAAAAGACCGGCAGGCTCATAACCGTAGACACCGGCTGGAGGGAGTGCGGCATAGGGGCAGAGGTCGTTGCGAGCGCGGTTGAAGGCGCGTTCGGGAGCCTCAAGGCCGCCCCGGTCCGCATAAGCCTGCCCGAGGCCCCGACCCCGGCAAGCCCGGCGCTCGAGGCCCTGTACTACCCGGGCAAAAAAGAGATAGTCTACGCCATAGAGAAGATGGTCAGAGCGGTATGAAGACGAGCGTATCGATAATAGTCCCCTGCTACAACGAGGAGGGCAACTTAAGGGCCACGATAGCCGCGATAAAGGAGGCCCTCGCCTCCACCGGCGCGTTCAGCGACCACGAGATACTCATATTCAACGACAGGAGCGTTGACTCCACAGGCGCAATAGCCGAGGAGCTGAGGAGAAAAGACGGGAAGATAAGGGTCATCCACAACCTGAGGAACATGGGGTTCGGCTACAATTACTCCGAGGGCGTAAGGCTCGCCAGGAAGGAGTACGTCATCATGGTCCCCGGCGACAACGAGATCCCGGCCGAGGCCATCCGTAAGGTCTTGAGCCTTGCCGGCAAGGCCGACGTAGTCGTGCCGTACACGGCGAACACGCATGTCAGGCCCCTTGCAAGGAGGGCCATCTCCTATCTCTTCGTGGCCGTCATGAATACGCTCTTCGGCACAAGGCTCAGGTACTATAACGGCACCTGCCTGATAAGGACCGCGCTCCTGAAGAAGGTCCCGTTAAAGACATCGGGCTTTGCGTACATGGCCGCCATACTCGTAAGGCTTCTTTGCTCCGGGGCGAGCTTCATCGAGGTCGGCGTCGATATACGGCAGAGGGACGCCGGCAGGACAAAGGCCTTCGCGTTGAAGAACGTCTTTAGCGTGTTCGGCGCGATAGCGGGGCTCTTCTGGGACGTGCGTATAAAGGGGCGCTCCATGTACAGCTCCCCGCGCAGGCGCGTGGAGCTAAACGCGGGAAACGGGTGACAGGGTTCCAGAACGCTAAAAGAGGGTACTATAAAGAAACCCTCTAACAAGCTACAGGGAATTCTCAAGTTGAAATATTGATATGAAGATACTGTTCGTGATAAAGGACGTGGAGTACATAGACCCGATGGGCATAATGCTCCTGTCCGCGCTCGCCAAGAGAATGGGGCATACTACGGGGCTCTGCGTCCTCGCGGACGGGGACCTTAAAAAGACCGTCAAGTCCTTTGCGCCGGACGTGGCGGCCTTCAGCGCCAAGACCGGGGAGCACAAATACTATATAGCCGCCAACGACGCGGTCAAGGCGATAAGCCCCAGGATATTCACCGTGATGGGGGGGCCGCACACGACGTTCTTCCCTGAGCTTATAACCCGGCACCCCTTTGACGCGCTCTGCGTCGGAGAGGGCGACGACGCCTGGCCCGAGCTCCTCGACGCTATTGAAAAAAACGGCCCGATAGACAAGATACCGAACGTCGTCACGAGGGCGAACTTCAAAACCGGCGTCGCTCCGGTCATACGCCCGAGGAGGACTGCGCTTGACGACCTGCCGTTCCTCGACAGGGAGCTATTCTATTCAAGGACCAGGCTCGGCAGGTTCCCGATGAGAAGCTTCATGGCCGGGCGCGGGTGCCCGTACAGGTGCACCTACTGCTTCAACCGCGAATACAACCTCCTGTACAAGGGCAAGGGCCCTTTGGCCGTCAGGATGAGCGTCGGGAGGGTCGTGGAGGAGCTTAAGGAGCTAAAGGGGAGATACCCGACGCAGTTCATAAAGTTCTACGACGACATATTCGTACTGAAGGACGACGAATGGCTCGACGAGTTCTCGGTCAGATACAAAAAAGAGGTCGGGCTCCCGTTCCACTGCCTCATGCGCGCCAACTGCCTGACCGAGCCGGTGCTCCTCAAGCTCAAGAAGGCCGGGCTCGCCTCTCTCAGCATGTCGATAGAGAGCGGCAACGACGCCATAAGGAACTCGGTCCTCAAGCGCAACATGACGAGGGAGCAGATGACCGGGGCGTTCTCCCTGTGCTCAAGGCACGGCATTCCGACATTTTCAAACACCATATTCGCCATACCCGGGACGTCCTTGAAGGAAGACCTGGAATCTCTCGATTTCAACCTCGAGTGCAGGGTGACGTTCGGGGAGTTCCCGCTTTTTTTCCCGTACCCCGGCACAGAGCTTGCCAGGTACGCGGTGGAGCGTGGGGACTTTGACGGGGACTTCGACTCGCTCCACATGAGCTATCAGTCCACCTCCCCGCTTTCGTGCTTCACCCCGCGAGAAAAACTCCTCCAGAGGAACCTCTCGCTCCTTTCCACCGTCTGCCTCTGGAAGCCGTCCCTGAGGAACCTCGTGGTCAAGAGGTTGATACATCTGCCCCTTACAAGGGCCTACTTCCTCTTTTACTATCTGGTGAAGGCCTATCTGGTGAAGAAAAAAATATACCCGATGCGTTTCTCGGCCCTCGATACCCTGAAGGGGATATACGACAGTTTCGTCCTCGAACGCTTCAAGCACTCCGAAGAGATACTGAACGCATGCAAGGAAGAGAACAGATGAGCCCCACGGCGCACGTGGTCTACGGCGGGGCGGCGGCGGCCGTCATCTACCCGGCGGCAGGGGCCTATAGCCTTGTATTCTGGGCCGCCTCGTTCCTCATAGACCTGGACCACTACTTCGATTACGTCTACCATAACGGCTTTACGGACTTGAGCTTCAGGAAGATGTTCGACTACCACAACGCCCTTGACGCGTTCTGGTTCAACCCGGCGTTCCTGAATATCGAGATGTTCCATACCGTCGAGGTCATGTTGCCGCTCTACCTGCTAACGGCATGGACAGGCTCGGCCCTGCTCTTAGCGGTCTTTTTCGGATTCGTCTTTCACATAGCCCTTGACATGGTCTATCTCTACAGGAACGGCATATTCTTCATGAGGGCGTACTCCATCACCGAGTACTTCATGAGGATGCGCGCGATAAAGGAAAAGGGCTATCGGCCCGAAGAGATATTGGAGGCTGTCTTCAGCGACATCAACGGCCGGGATAAAAGGGCATGAAGCATATCATCAAAAGGGAGCGGCGCTTATGGCAAAAGAGAAGGTGCTTATCATAAAGCTCGGATACTCGGAGACGCTCGTATCCGAGATCAGCAGGATGACATCCCTCGGCGACGTCCTGAGGAGCACGGTGCTCCTGAGCCTCTTCAAAGAAGCCCACGTCACGTGGCTGGTGGATGAAAAGGCCGTACCGCTCCTCAAGGGCAACCCGCTTATAGCGCGGATAATGCCTTATGACCTCACCACGGCGCTACAGTTGAAGGCCGAGAGGTTCGACACCGTTGTCAACCTCGAAAAGGTCGCCGGGATATGCGCCTTCGCCGACTCCCTGACCGCGTGGAAGAGGTACGGATTCACGTTCGACCCCGAAACCGGCACCGCCCAGGCATACGACGGGAGCCAGCAGGTCCTCGACATATGCCTCAACAACGTGGGCGAGAAGTGGCCGATAAAGGCCTGGCCGCTTGAGTACTGGAAGGAGCTTGAGGCGCTTATCGGGGAGAGGTACTCGGTCTCCTGGCAACGGGGGCTTACTTCCATAGAGGAGTACATGGAATGGATAAACTCCTGCTCTCTCATAGTCACGAACGACAGCCTCGGCCTGCACATAGCCCACGCCCTCGACAAGAAGATCGTGGCGCTCTTCGGCCCGACAATATCGAGCGAGGTCTACGTCAAGAACGGGGTAAAGCTCCTCCCGGAAAAAGAGTACGACTGCCTGCCGTGCCTCGATACGGTCTGCGTCAAGGACCGGAGCTGCATGTACGAGATACGGCCGCAAACGGTCATGGCGGCTGTAGAAAAGCTCCTCTAAAGCGGCGCGTGAGCGCCGCCTGTCATTGAGGAGCGGTTTTTGAATTATTGATTGTGCGGGTTCAGGTTTGCAACCTGAACCCTGAATTTCGTATGGCGGCAACCACGAATCATTCGGGTTGAAGCTCCCCGCAGCAAGTTGCGGGGAATCTTCGACATATAAGGAAGTATCTATTTCTATGCGCTCGCTTGACCCCGTAGCAAGCTACGGGGAATGCGCTCGCTATGCATGTTCAATCTGCAAGATTGAACCCGCAAGCAGGTTCCCAAGATGAACCCCCTAATCATACCCGATAACTACAACTACATTGCCGTATTCCTCACCCTCGCCTGCAACCTGAAGTGCGCCTACTGCATAAACCGCTTCGGCATGGACGGCTCCGCGAGAAGACACCTCTCAGGGGCGGAGTGGGTTGAGGGGCTCAACAGGATCATATCCCGCGACGACCTCCCGCTTACGCTCCAGGGCGGGGAGCCGAGCCTCCACAGGGGGTTCATCCACATACTGAACAACATAAGGCCGGGGCTCAATATCGACATCCTCACCAACCTGCAATTCGACGGGGACGATTTCATAAGAAAAGTTGACCCTGAGAGGATAAAGAGAAAGGCCCCCTACGCATCCATCCGCGTAAGCTACCACCCTTCCGAGATGGCCCTTGAGCCGCTTGCAAGAAAGGTCATGAAGCTCAGGGACGCGGGCTTCAGCATCGGGATATGGGGGGTCATGCACCCTTCGCAGGAGGACGATATCCTCAAGGCGCGGGAATATTGCAGGAATCTCGGCATAGACTTCCGCCTCAAGGAATTTCTGGGCGAGCATAACGGCAGGATGTACGGGACGCTGAAATACGAAGGGGCGTGCGACAGGAAGGGCGAGAGGACCGTGCTCTGCAAGACCACCGAGCTTATCATCGGGCCGGAGGGCGGGGTCTACAGGTGCCACAGCGACCTTTACGAGGGCAGGCCGCCGGTGGGCGATATCTCAGACCCCGCGTTCAGGATAGAGGACGTATTCAGGGTATGCGACCATTACGGGCAATGCAACCCGTGCGATATAAAGGTGAAGACCGACAGGTTCCAGCAGTCCGGGCATACGTCGGTGGAGATAAGAGAACTGACGCGCGCCTAACAACCGGCGCCGTCCGCCCATGTACATGCGCCAGCGCTTATCCATGTAAGCGGGCTTTTGCCCGCGCCAGCGTTGGAATTGGTTACGGTTATGGTGTAAGTGGAGGCCGCGGCAACGATGCTTACGGTATTGCCCGTGCTGGCTGAAAAAGGGAATACAGATGCAGCGCCGTCCAGGTAATCCGTAGCCGGGCCGGGACCGACCGAGGTTATTGGGGAGACGTAAGTCTGGTTGGTGATGAAATATGACTCAAGCATATAGGATGTATTCTTCGCGTCGGAGACCATGCTCGCCCTGACGGCCCTTTGCTTGTAGAGCGAAAACTTGAGGGATGGCTATGGCCGCGAGTATGGCTATGATGGCCACGACTATCAAAAGCTCGACGAGGGTAAAACCTTCATTGAAGCTCCCCGCGGCAAGCCGCGGGGAATCTTCGACATGTAAGGAAGTATCTATCTCCGATTCGCTCGCTTGACCCCGCAGCAAGCTGCGGGGAATGCGCTCGCTATGCATGTTCAGGGGTTTATCAGTTTTAGAGGATATCCGCTTGAACATGATTAACCTGTATATGGGCGTCATGTTTCTATGGCGGGTTCAGGTTTGCAACCTGAACCCTGAATTTCGATCTGGCAGCCACGAATCATTCGGGTTCAATCTGCAAGATTGAACCCGCCAGAGAGTCTTTGCGAGCGTAGCGAAGCAATCTCATCTTTAGAGCGATCAAATATTAGGAGATTGCTTCGTCGCAAAAAACTCTCCTCGCAATGACACTACAAATGTTTTTCAGCGACATGCTTTTCAAAAAAAGAGAGGGCCTTTGTTCAAGGCCCTCTCTTTCAATCCCACGCTCGTTGCGCTCCATCAGAGCGTCAAGGAACCGCCGCCGTAAATACGTTCGTAGCGGTATAAGTCGCCGTGGGGGTCGTGAGGCCCCATGCGGCAAGACCTGTCGCTACTACAGAGCCGGTAATCCCATCGGGTAATATCGTTGACGTACATGTTACACCGGCGGAAGCCGTATAACCTGATGTGGTCAACTGAGCGCATGTAGGAGCTACTACCACGGCCGGGTTGTCGGCGAAGTACGCCATCGCGGCGGTATACATGTTCTTTACGTCCGAGTTCAGGGTAGCCGCATAGCCCCTCTTCTTGTACGCCGAGAACTGCGGTATGGCTATAGCCGCGAGTATCGCTATGATAGCCACGACTATCAAAAGCTCAACGAGCGTGAAGCCTTCCTCTCTCCCCTTGATCTTTGACATTGATTTCTGTAGAAACATTGTCTTCCTCCTTTTGTTTTTGTGCCTTCTTTAGTTGGTTTTCGGAGTTTATCCCAAAAACTTAAATCTGCATTTCTTAGTTATTATAGTTTGCAAGGCCTGTGCCAACTACTGTTTTCATTATTAATCAATATGTTAGCTTGGCGAGTGCTCTTCTGACAGGGTCTTGAGTGACGTTTTTTGTCACTTATTTGACTATTTCTGTCAGTCCTCATAGAAACCCCCTCCCCCTTGATGGGGGAGGGTTTTTTTAGTCCTCCGGCATGCCGTATTTACCGAGCTTGTACCTCATAGACCTGAACGATAGGCCGAGTAGCTCGGCGGCGCGTTTCTTGACCCCGCCGGACTTCTTCAGCGCGTCCATTATCATCGCCCTCTCGAACTCCTCTACCGTCTTTTCAAGGTCCATCCCGTGTTCCGGCACCTTCGCGGCCGCGCCGTTGTTGCCCTCCGCAGCGCCCGCGTGGGCCGGGACGCGGCCTTCCTGGGCCTTCTCCCTCAGGTAAGACGGCAGGCTTTCAGCGGTAATGACGTCTCTTGTTTCAAGCGTCACCGCGCGTTCGATGACGTTCTCAAGCTCCCTCACGTTGCCGGAGTAGTCGTAGTCCGCGAGTAGCTTCAGGGCCTCCTCGGATATCTTTTTTATGTCCTTGCCGAGCGCGGCGTTGTACTTCTCCATGAAGTGCCTGGCGAGCGGCATGATATCCCCCTTGCGCTCCCGGAGCGGCGGTATGGCTATCCTTATGACGTTGAGCCTGTAAAATAAGTCTTCCCTGAACCTGTTGGCCTTGACCTCGGCCTCGACGTCCCTGTTGGAGGCCGCCACAAGCCTTATATCTACCGAGATGTCGGCCCCGCCACCCACCCTCCGGAACGTCCTCTCCTGGATGAACCTCAGGAGCTTTACCTGGAGGTGCAGGGGTAGTTCCGTTATCTCATCGAGGAATAGAGTCCCGCCGTCGGCCTGCTCCGCGAGACCCGCCCTGCCGGCTATTGCCCCGGTGAAGGCCCCCTTCTGGTGGCCAAAGAGCTCGCTCTCAAGGAGGTTTTCGGGGATCGCCCCGCAGTTCACGGCCACGAACGGCCCGTCCTTCCTGTCGCTCTCAAGGTGTATGGCGCGCGCGACAAGCTCCTTGCCAGTCCCGCTCTCCCCGGTTATGAATACGTTGGCCCTGGTCTTCGCCACGCTCATTATGAGGGAGTATATCTCGGCCATCCTCGGGCTTGTGCCGATGAGGTTGGAAAAACCGAACCGGGTCTTCAGGTCCTGCTTAAGGAGCCTGTTCTCCTTCTCCAGGCTCTTGAGCTTCAGCGCCTTTTTTATGTTGAGCTTTATCTCGTCTATGTTAAACGGCTTCGTGAAGTAATCGTAGGCGCCGGCCTTCATTGCCTCGATGGCGGTGTCCACGGAGGCGTAGGCGGTTATCATTATGACGATGTAATCCGGGTCGAGCTCCTTGAGGGCCTTGAGGAAATCAACCCCCCCGATCCCCGGCATCCTGACGTCCGTGATGACGAGGTCTACCCTGTTGTTCCTGCAATAATCGAGGGCCTCGGCGGCAGAGGGCATGGAGGCCGTGTCATAGCCCTCCTTCCCGAGCATTATCTCGAGGAACTCCCTCATGTTGGTCTCGTCGTCTACTATCAGTATCCTGTCTTTCCGCATGGTCCCCGCTTCCGTCGTCCCGGCGGTTTCACGCGCCGTCCGGAGGTCTTGACCGGCCGCGAAACCGTATTTAAGGAACCTCTGATTAATTCCTTGGTTCGTCATTTCGAGCGTAGCGAAGCAATCTCATCTTTTGATAAATCAACAACCTTGGAGATTGCTTCGTCGCGTGCGCTCCTCGCAATGACATCGGAGAAAGAATTAATCAGAGGTTCCTTAAGCTGTCTTACGCCCTGACGCATGACTCCCCCTGGCGCGCGAGCGGCAGGGTTATCCTGAAGACCGTTCCCGACCCGGCCCTGCTCTTTACCTCTATCGCGCCGCCGTGGCTCTCCACTATCCTGTGGACTATGGCGAGGCCGAGCCCGGTGCCGGAGTCCTTCGTAGAAAAGAACGGGTCGAATATCCTGTTGATGTGCTCGGGCTTGATGCCCTCTCCGGTATCGGCTACCGTTATCTCGACAATCCCCCCCTTGGCAAAGGGGGGTGAGGGGGAATTGTCGCCGCGCGCGCCGCGGCCCGATGCGGCCTTGTCAACGGCGTGCGCCGATACCATGACCCTGCCCCCGTCCCGCATGGCGTGGGCGGCGTTCAGGAAGAGGTTCCAGAATATCTGGCCGAGCTGGCGCGAGTTGCCCTTAACGAATATATCCTTTTCCATGTCGCTCTCAAGCCTCAACGCGGCGGCGTCAGGGGAGTTTTTGAAGAGTTCCATCGTCTCGCTTATTATCAGGTTCAAATCGACCAGGTCGGCGTTGCGTTGGGCCGGCTTAGCGAAGAGGAGAAAGTCGGTTACGAGGGAATTGAGCCTTTCGGTCTCGCGTGTGGCTATGTCAATGAGGCGCCTGTCCTCGGCATTCAAGTTCAGGTCCTCCTTGAGGAGCTGTATCGAGCCGCTTATGGAGGCGAGCGGGTTCCGTATCTCGTGGGCTATGCCCACGGAAAGCTCGCCGAGGGCCCGGAGCTTGTCGTCCCTCCTGATCCTCTCCTCCATCTCTTTCAGGCGCGTCAGGTCCTGGAATATCACTATGCGGGCCACGTCCCCGCCCTGCCCCCTCGATACCGTGAAGCCGAGGTACATCTCCTCCCCGCCCTTTTTCCTGAAACCCCTCTCGACCCTCGATTCCGGCTGTGAAAGGGCCGCGCCCGGGGATATCATGTCAGGGAAGATGTCGTTTACCTGTCTGCCGTACACTTCCCTGATGGAGTAACCGGTCACGTTTTCCGCCTCCCTGTTGAAGGAGGTTATCCTCATTCCGTCGTCGAGGGTCATTATGCCGCTGGTGATGTTCTCCACTATGTGCCTGTTGAGCCTGGATAGCTTGTCGAGGTCCACCTCCCTCTCCTCAAGCGCCCTTTCAACCCTCGCCATCCTCTCGGCGAGATACCCGGTCAAATAGGCTATGGTGAAGAAGGCGAGGATATTGGAGGATACCGTGGTCAGCGCGTCTTTCCAGGCAAGGGCCGCGGGCGGGGCGTAAAAGACCATGTACTTCATCGGCAGCATGCCGTAGAGGTCCATGTCCACGAGCACGCCGAAGGATATGCTCGCCAGAGACGCCGCGAAGTACCCCCCCCTCCTGTTCAGGAGTATCGCGCCGCCTATGACCGCGAGGGGGTAGAGCGTCTGGAGATAGCTCTGCGTGGCGCCGGTGACGTAGACTATGGCCGTTATGAGGGCCGTGTCCACGGCTATCTGGACGTATGAAAAGAGGCGGAGGTTACTTACCCTCTTGATAAGCAGCGCATAGACTATGGTGAGCGACGCTATCGCTATGACGACGGCGTAGAGGGGATGGAAGTTTATCTCCGAGTGCGTGGAGACCCTGAGCTGGAACCATGAGCTTATCCCCAGGAAGGCGAGCGCGATGGCCGCCCTCAGCACCATCATGGCCAGGAGCCTGGCCTGAAGCGGGTCTTTAGGCCCTGAGCGCGTCATCATTCGCTCAGCCCGAGGCCGCGCCGGCCAGGGAGAATATCGGCAGATAAAGCGCTATGACGAGTCCGCCGACGACTATGCCGAGGAACGCCATGAGCATCGGCTCTATGAGGGACGTGAGGGCGTCCACGGCCTCGTCCACCTCGTCCTCGTAAAAGTCCGCGATCTTGGAGAGCATGGCGTCGAGCGCGCCCGTGGATTCACCCACGGCTATCATCTGCGTGACCATGCCCGGGAAGACCTTGGTCTCGATAAGCGGCTCGGCGAGGGTCTTGCCCTGGCTCAGGCTCGTGCGCGCCTTTATCACGGCCTCCTCTATAATGACGTTGCCCGCGGTCTTTGAGACTATTTCGAGGGCCTCGAGTATCGGCACGCCGCTTGAGATCATGGTGCCGAGCGTCCTGGTGAACCTGGCCACAGCGGTCTTTCTGATGAGGTCGCCGAGGACCGGGAGCTTCAGGAATATGGCGTCCATGACCCTCCTCCCCTTCTCGGTCTTATATGTCCTGTTCAGGGCGAAGATGGTCCCGCCGATGGAGCCGAGGATAAGGTACCAGTAGTGCTTGAGCCCGTTGCTCATGCTGACGACGAGCTGGGTGGGGACAGGCAGGGCCTTGCCGAAGCTTGAGAACATGTCCTGGAATATAGGCACCACCCATATCAGAAGCCCGGAGACGACCAGGCAGGCTATGAGGATGACGGCCACCGGATAGGTCATCGCGCTCTTTATCTTGCCCTTGAGCTTCTCGGACTTCTCAAGGAAGCCGGATAGCCTGTTCAGTATCGTGTCGAGTATGCCGCCCACCTCTCCGGCGGCTATGAGGTTGACGTAGAGGTCGTCGAATACCTTCGGGTGCTTCTTCAGAGAGTCGGCGAATGTCGCCCCGCCCTCAACGGAGCCCTTTACGTCGAGGAGCGTTTTTTTGAACTCCGGGTTCGCCTGCTGGCTCGATAGTATGTCGAGGCACTGCACGAGCGGCAGTCCCGCGTCTATCATGGTGGCGAACTGCCTGCTGAAGATGACTATCTCCTTTGTCTTCACCTTGCCGCCGAGAGAGGGCAACTTTATGTCGCCGAGGGAAAACCCGGCCTTTTTCTGGGTGATGCTCGTCGGCAGGACCTGCTGGCGTCTCAAGGCGGCCGTGGCCTGCGCGAGGCTCACAGCCTGTATCTCGCCCTTCTTGACCTCTCCGTCCGGCATCTTTGCGGAATATACGAAAGTAGTCATGGCTTACGTCGTCCTCCCTCCGGGAGTACCCGGCCTTAATATCCCGGCGCTCGACATCATCTGGCGGAGCTCGTCTGGCTCCTGGCTCCTGCCGAGCGCCTCCTCTATCGTGATGAGCCTCCTGGTATACAGGCCCATCAGGCTCTGGTTCATAGTCTGCATGCTGAATTTCGCCTGCCCGACCTGCATCTGCGAGTATATCTGATGGATCTTATCCTCCCTTATGAGGTTCCTTATGGCCGGGTTCGGGATCATCACCTCTATCGACGCGACCCTGCCCTTGCCGTCAAGGCGCGGCACGAGGAGCTGGGATATGACCCCCTCGAGCACGAAGGATATCTGGGCCCTTACCTGCTGCTGCTGGTCGGCAGGGAAGACGTCTATCATCCTGTTTATCGTCTGGACGCAGGAGTTGGTGTGGAGGGTGGCCAGGCAGAGGTGCCCTGTCTCGGCGATGGTCAGGGCCGTCTCTATGGTCTCCATCTCCCTCAACTCCCCGAGGAGCACTACGTCGGGGTCCTGCCTGAGGATGTATTTAAGCGCCTTCTTGAAGGCAAAGGTGTCGTAGCCGACCTCCCTCTGGTTTACAAGGGCGGCCTTGGAGTTATGCAGGTATTCTATGGGGTCTTCTATGGTGATGATGTGCTCTGACCTCTCGGAGTTTATCTTGTCTATCATCGAGGCGAGCGTGGTGGACTTGCCGCTCCCCGTAGGCCCGGTCACCAACACAAGCCCGCGCGGCTTGTTGGACAGCTCCTCCACTACCGGAGGCAGCCCCAACTCCTGGAACGTCTTTATCTTGAACGGGATGGTCCTGAAGACCCCGGCTACAGTGCCCCTCTGCACGAAGAGGTTGCCCCTGAAACGGCTGAGGCCCTTGAGCCCGAAGGAGAAGTCGAGCTCATTCTCCTCCTCGAACTTGTGCTTCTGGACGTCGGTCAGGATGGAGTAGCAGAGCTGCTTGGACTCCACCCCGGTAAGCGGCTGGTTGCTCATCACGGTGAGCTTGCCGTTGACCCTGACCCTCGGAGGCGAACCCACGGAGACGTGGAGGTCCGAGCCCCCCTGGTCTATCATAATCCTCAATAGTTCCTGGAGGTTGTACTTTGGACTTGTACCGCCTTCAACAGCCATCGCCCCTCCATGTATTATCAGGTTGCTGAAAAAATCCCATCTGCTTTGTCGTCATCGGCGCTCGTCACTGCGGCGTACAATACAAGTACGCCTCATTCCTCACTCCTCGACTCCTCGCATCTGGAACTTTTTGAGCAACCTGACGCTATGCCGGAGTTTTTCAGTAGCCAATTATAAAGTTCTGCCACACTATAATACATCGGATTTCCCTCTGAAATCTTAACCCAATATCGAATTTGGCATAAGGACTAAAGTTACAGAGCCATAAAACCCCCAGCCGTATGATCGGCAAACAGGTTGCGGAAAAAGTCCCTGATAGTCATTGCAGAGGAGCATTTTTTTGCGACGAAGCAATCTCCAAGTGTTTGATTTTCCTAAAGATGAGATTCTTCGCGGAGCCTGTCCTGAGCGAAAGAGAGAGATTCTTCGCTGCGCTCATAATGACAGGGCGAAGGGCCCGCAAAGACGACAAATCGAGTTTTTCAGCGGCCTGCTAATGAACCCTCCACGGCTTGAAGACCTGGACGGCTTAAGAACGCTAAAAAACCTTCCGGAGCGCGCGGACTTAAACCACGCTAATCGGCCATCGTGACCCTCAATATCTCTTCTATGGTGGTGACCCCCTCCATGACCTTGGTTATCCCGCTCATCCTCAAGGACTTCATGCCGTCCTTTATCGCGGCCCTCTTTATCTCGGCGGCCGAGGCCCCGTTCAGGACGAGTTCCTTTATCGGCTCGGTGAACGGCATCACCTCGTAAAGCGCTATCCTGCCTTTGTAACCCGATCCCCCGCACACGGCGCATCCGTTGCCCTTGTAGACCTCCGTGTTCTTTGCGTTTTGCGGAGGGATGCCCAGGTCCATGAGCACCTTCTCGGTAATGGGCATCCTCACCTTGCAGTCCTTGCATATCTTGCGGGCGAGCCTTTGAGCGAGTATCAGGTTGCAGGCCGAAGAGACCAGGAAGGGCTCGATGCCCATGTTCAAAAGCCTGTTGACGGTTGACGGGGCGTCATTGGTGTGGAGCGTAGAGAGCACCAGGTGGCCGGTAAGGGCGGCCTTGATAGCTATCTCGGCCGTCTCATAGTCCCTCACCTCCCCGACCATTATTATATCGGGGTCCTGCCGCAAAAAGCTCCTCAACGCCGCGGCGAAGTTGAGCCCTATCTCCTCGTGCATCTGGACCTGGTTTATGCCCATGAGGTTGAATTCCACCGGGTCTTCGGCCGTTGAGATGTTGTCGCTTATCTTGTTGAGCTCCGAGAGGGCCGAGTAAAGGGTGGTGGTCTTTCCGCTCCCCGTGGGCCCGGTCACCAGGACTATCCCCCACGGCTTGTGTATGGCCGCCATGAAGTTCTTGAGGGCCGTATCCTCGAAGCCGAGCTTCGTCATATCGAGCTGGAGGTTGCTCTTGTCCAGAAGCCTCATACAGACCTTCTCGCCGAAGAGCGTGGGGAGGACGGAGACCCTGTAGTCCATCTCCTTGTTCTTGGCGAGCTTGAGCTTTATCCTGCCGTCCTGCGGCAGCCTCCTTTCGGCTATGTCGAGGTTGCTCATTATCTTGATCCTCGACACTATGGCGTTCTTGAGCTTCATGGGCGGCTTCATGACCTCTGAAAGG
>JACRNN010000105.1 GCA_016234955.1 Deltaproteobacteria bacterium
TGTCCAAGCAAATACTCCACAAGAGAAGCCGAGAAAGCCTCTTTATATTTAAACCAGCGGTAGGATGCTCTTGTCTTATTTGCCTGGAAACTGACGAGTTGACGTGTTAAAGATTTTTTTACAATAAGCTTGTCATGAAAGCGCTGCAAAAGCCTGCGATCAAGGCTCTCAATCTCTGATAATCGTTTACTCTGCTCAGGATTTATTTCCCTGGGCTTATCAATTATTTTGGTTAATAGATTTTCCATGTAATTTCCATTTAATCAGCACTCTAAAGTTGCCACCTTCATTTAACAAAATCTACCCCTTCCATCCCTCCATCATCTCAACGAACCTCCTGAAGAGGTACATGGAATCGTGCGGGCCGGGGGACGCCTCCGGGTGGTACTGGACCGAGAAGAGCGGAAGTTCCCTGCGCGCTATCCCCTCCACGGTATTGTCGTTGAGGTTGAGGTGGGTGAGGTCGGCTATGCCCTTGAGGGAATCAAGGTCCACGGCGAAGCCGTGGTTCTGTGAGGTTATCTCCACCTTGCCGGTCTTCAGGTCCTTTACGGGCTGGTTCGCGCCCCTGTGCCCGAATTTAAGCTTGTAGGTCTTGCCGCCGAGGGCGAGAGCGAGTATCTGGTGGCCGAGGCATATACCGAATATCGGCTTTTTGCCGATAAGCGCGGCGATGTTCTTCTTGGCGTACTCCACGGCGTCCGGGTCCCCTGGGCCGTTCGAGAGGAATATGCCGTCCGGGCCCATGGAGAGCGCCTCTTCCGCGGAGGTCTCAGCCGGCACTACCGTCACGTCGCACCCGACGGCCGTAAGGTTCCTCAGGATATTCCTCTTGACGCCGAAGTCGTACGCTACCACCTTGAACCTCTTGCCCTTCGGCCCCACGGCGGCCTTCGTATAGCCGCCTTCAAGGCTCCAGAGCCCCTCGCCCCACTCATAAGGCTTCCTGCACGTAACTTCTTTTACGAGGTCCCTTCCGGCAAGGCCGGGGAACCCCGCGGCCTTGTCCACAAGGGACCTGAAATCCGGGTCAACGGTCGAGATCACCGCGCCCATCGCCCCCTTGTCCCTGATGATGCGCGTAAGGGCGCGCGTGTCTATGCCGGATATGCCGACTATGCGGTTCCTCTTCAGGTATCCGAGGAGGCTCTCGGTTGAGCGCCAACTGCTCGGGTATAAGCAAGGCTCCTTTACGATGAAGCCCTCGGCCCAGGGCCTGCGGGACTCTATGTCCTCGCGGTTTATCCCGTAGTTGCCCTGCTGGCTGTAGGTCATCGCGACCATCTGCCCCTTGTAGGAAGGGTCCGTGAGGACCTCCTGGTAGCCTGTCATCGACGTGTTGAATACGACCTCTCCGGAGGTCTCGCCGTCAGCGCCGAAAGACGTGCCCTCAAAGACGGTCCCGTCCGCGAGGGCCAAAAATGCCTTCTTCAAATCACACCCCTCAGTCAAGTATTTTTTATTGCATCAGGTTATGTCGAATCGTAAAATTATAACCCTATAAGCCCGGTTAGACCAGATTTTTTCCGAGTGCCGGCGGTCTTATCGCCCCGGCCCGCCGTAGACTATCTTCCCCCCGGCTATCGTCTTGACGACTACGCCCTTTAGGACAACGCCTGCCCACGGGGTGTTCTTCGACTTTGATTTAAGGCTCCCCGGCTCCACCTTCCATGAGCGCGCCGGGTCTACGAGCGTTATGTCCGCGGCCTTGCCGACCTTGAGCGTCCCGCCGTCTATGGAGAAGGCCTTTGCCGGGTTTATGGTCAAGGCCCTTATGGCCGTGGCCGGGGTGAACACGCCCTCTTGCACAAGCCCCCAGACGAGCGAGAACGCCGTCTCAAGGCCGATAATGCCGTTTGCGGCCCTGTCGAACTCCACGTCCTTTTCGATGACGGAGTGCGGGGCGTGGTCGGTAGCTATCGCGTCTATGGTCCCGTCCCTGACGCCAACGCGCAGGGCCTCGACGTCCTCTCTTGCGCGGAGCGGCGGGTTCATCTTCGCGTTCGTGTCGTACCCCTGCACCGCCTCATCCGTGAGGGTCAGGTGGTGTGGTGTGGCCTCCGCCGTCACTTTCAACCCCCGTCTCTTCGCCGCCCTTACAAGCTCCACCGTGCCTCTCGCGCTCACGTGCGCTATGTGGAGCCTGCCTCCGGTCAGTTCGGCAAGGGCTATGTCCCTTGCCGCCATAGCCTCCTCGGCGGCGTTGGGTATGCCCTTGAGCCCGAGCCTCGTGGATACTATCCCCTCGTTCATCACGCCGCCGCGGACCAAGGAGGGTTCCTCGGCGTGGCTTATCACAGGCATGTCGAATATCCGGGAGTACTCTATCGCCCTTCTCATCACCCCTGCGTCCACGACGGGCGACCCGTCGTCGGAGAACGCCGCACACCCGGCTGATTTGAGCCCGGCCATCTCGGATATCTTCTCTCCCTTGAGCCCCTGGGTCACCGCGCCCACGGGCAGGACCCTTATGCCGCTATTCTCGGCGTTCTTTATTATGTGCCTCGTCACCGACTCGTTGTCGTTCGGCGGGTTGGTGTTGGCCATGCAGAGTATGGTCGTAAACCCCCCGGCCTTTGCCGCGTCCGTGCCGGTCTGAATGGTCTCCTTGTACTCGTAGCCCGGCTCCCTCAGGTGCGTATGGAGGTCGATGAACCCCGGGACGACAAGGAGCCCCCTGGCGTCTATCAGCGTGACGCCAGGTGCCTCAGGGCTCGCCTCATCGGTATCAGCAGCAACCGGCCTCAGGGCCGCTATCCGCCCGCCCACGACGTAGACGTCGTACTCGCCGTCGATGTCCGCGGCCGGGTCGATGACGCGGCCGCCCCTTATTATCAGTCTTTCCATAAACCCTCATTCCTCCCTTGCCGCGCCGAGGAGGAGGTAGAATATCGCCATCCTCACGGCCACGCCGTTAGTCACCTGGTCGAGTATGAGGGAGTATGGGCCGTCGGCGACCTCGGGAGATATCTCCACCCCCCTGTTGATAGGCCCCGGATGGAGTATTATTACGTCGTCCTTCGCCTTTTTGACCCTCTCCTCGTTGAGGCCGTAGAGCCTCGAGTACTCCCTTATGGTCGGGAGGAATGACTCCTTCTGCCTCTCGCTCTGTATCCTGAGCATCATCACGACGTCCGCGTCCTTTATCGCCCCGTCCATATCCGTCGTGGCCCTGCAACCGAGCCCCTCTATCCCCGGCGGCATCATGGTCGGAGGCCCGGCGACAATAACGCTGGCGCCCAGCTTCGTGAATCCGTAGATGTTGGAGCGGGCCACCCTCGAATGGGCGATATCCCCCACGATGGCTATCGAGAGGCCCTCTATCCGCCCCTTCTTCTCCTTGACGGTCAGCATGTCGAGGAGCGCCTGGCTCGGGTGCTCGTGCGCGCCGTCCCCGGCGTTCACAACGGAACAGGCGACGTATCCGGAGAGCATCCGCGGGGTACCGGCGGATGAGTGCCTGACGACGATGCAGTCGGGCTTCATGGCCTCGAGGTTCCGGGCCGTGTCCTTGAGGGTCTCGCCCTTGACGGCCGAGCTTGAGGACGCGGAGATGTTGATGGCGTCCGCGCTCATCCTCTTTGCGGCTATCTCGAATGAGGTCCTTGTCCTGGTGGAGGGCTCGTAGAAGAGGTTTATGATGGTCTTGCCCCTGAGCGTGGGGACCTTCTTTATCTCCCTGTCGGAGACCTCTTTGAAGGACTCCGCCGTCGAGAGTATAAGCTCTATCTCATCGGCCCTTAGATCCTCTATGCCTAAAAGGTCTTTTCTCTTGAGTCTCATTTTCCTTGCGGTCTTTCCGGTTTTTTAACGTATCCGTCCATCCCTGCCCACCCGGCCCCAGGGGCCTGTCCCTCACGCCCCGGAGGCGGGCTCGATAACCACTTCGTTGACGCCGTCCGTCTCCTTAAGATGCACCTTTACGCCCTCTTTCATGGAGGTGGGGGCGTTTTTCCCCACGTAGTCGGCCTTTATCGGCAGTTCCCTGTGCCCCCTGTCCACGAGCACCGCGAGCTGGATGGAGAGCGGCCTGCCGAAGTCCATCAGCGCGTTCATGGCCGCCCTGATGGTGCGGCCGGTGAAGAGCACGTCGTCCACCATTACTATTATCCTGCCGTCTATCGAGATGGGGATATCCATCTTCTTAAGCGTCGGCTGGTCTTTTTTTATACCGAGGTCGTCCCTGTAGAGCGTTGCGTCTACCGCCCCCACGGGCAGGCTGACGGACTCTATCTCCTCGATCTTTTTCTGGAGCCTCCTGGCAAGCTCGTACCCGCGCGTGGGGATGCCGAGTATGACGAGCTTATCCGTGCCCCTGTTGCGCTCTATAATCTCATGGGCTATCCTGGCAAGGGCCCTGTCTATGCCCTTTTCATCCATTACGGTCTTTTTGTTCATTTCAGAGTCCGCCTTTTACGCATTGCGCGCTTTGCCCGTTCTTTATGATATTCCCTTGCCGGACTCCGTCAGGGCAAAAAAATACCCCCGCCCTCGATTGCAGGGTGGAGGCATATGGTTTCCGGTCCGGTATCGCGGTTCATCTTCCTCCCCTTCTTAATCTCTCAGGATTAAATTTAAAGGGTCTACGGCGGTTATTATAAATGTTTCCTTCTGGTATAATCAATCCGAAGCCTGCTTCGCAAGCTATGCAGGTAAGCCCCTCTCCCAAGAGCCCTTATTAAAGCCGCACCCAGGTTCCCCGTAACTACATATACAACTTTGAGAGAACGCAGTCAACCAGTTTTTTTGCGTGCCGGCCCGGCCCCCAGCGTCGGCACAACCCCTGCATCCCCCAACATTGCGCCACACGGTCAGAAGGCCACTTACATGCCGCCGGCCTTGCGCCCCTGATCGGGCATCAACCTGAAGTCCGACCGCTTCTCACCCCTGCCCACGCATACGTACTCAAAGCCCATCTTCCGCATGGACTCAGGCTCGTAGATGTTCCTCATGTCCACTATCCTGGGCTTCTTCATCAACCCCTTTATCCTCGCAAGGTCGAGCTTCCTGAACTGGTTCCATTCGGTAAGTATAAGCAGTACCTCGCACCCCTGCGCGACCTCGTAAGCGTCGCCGCAGTACGTGATGTCGTACGGCATGGCCCTCCTCGCGTTCTCCATGCCGGCCGGGTCGTAGGCCTTTACGACCGCCCCTTCGTTTATGAGCCTCTTGACTATGTCTATGGCCGGAGATTCCCTGATATCGTCGGTATTGGGCTTGAACGCAAGCCCAAGCACCCCTATATGCCTTCCGGAGAGATCGCCGGTAAGGGCCTTGACCTTCTCTATCATGACCTCTCTCTGCGCCCTGTTGACCTCGATGACGGCGTCTACTATCTTGAAGGTATAGCCGTGGTTCCTGGCAATGTTCGTTATGGCCATGGTGTCCTTTGGGAAACAGGACCCGCCGTAACCTGGACCCGGATGGAGGAACTTGGAGCCTATCCTCTGGTCCAGGCCCATCCCCTTGGCCACCATATGGACGTCCGCGCCGACCATCTCGCAGAGGTTGGCGATCTCGTTGATAAACGATATCTTGGTCGCCAGGAACGCGTTGGACGCGTATTTTATCATCTCGGCGGTCTCGATATCCGTTATGACGAACGGCGTCTCGAAAATATAGAGCGGCGAGTAGAGGTCTTGCATGATAGCCACGGCCTGCTCGCTCCTTGCGCCTATGACCACCCTGTTGGGCCTCATGAAGTCCTCAACGGCCGACCCCTCCCTCAGGAACTCCGGGTTGGAGGCGACGTCGAACTTATGGTACGAGCCCTGCTCTTTCGATATTATCCCCTCTATGAGAGAGCCCGTGCCTACGGGCACCGTGCTCTTGGTGACGATGACCTTGTAGCCGTTGAGATTTTGCGCTATGGTCCTTGCCACCTCCTCGATGTAGCTCAGGTCCGCCGACCCGTCCTGGCGCGGAGGAGTGCCGACCGCTATGAATATGACGAGCGCCTTTTTTATGGCCTCGCCGAGCTCGGTGGTGAAGATAAGCCGCCCTTCGTTGATGTTCTTGTCGACGAGTTCCTTCAACCCCGGCTCGAAGATCGGTATCTCGCCGCGCCTGAGCATCTCTATCTTTTCCACGTCCTTATCGACGCACAGCACGTTTACGCCGAAGTCGGCGAAACAGGTGCCTGTCACCAACCCGACGTAGCCGGTACCGATAACGCAGATATTCATACCGCCGGACCCTCCTCCAGTATTCAACTAAGGAAGCTCTGATTAATTATGTTTTTCTGTCATTCTGAGGAAGCGTAGCGACCGAAGAATCTCGTAACTTATTGATTTTATAGACGTTGAGATTCTTCGCTTTGCTCAGAAGCTCAGAATGACATGCTATTGCGAATTAATCAGAGGTTCCCTAATGTTAAAGATTAACATTTCATTCGGTATTCGTCAATCAGTCCATACGATGCGGCGCATCACGGGGCCTGCGCCGCTTCTTTGCCCGATAGCGGCACAGGCGTTCTACTCCACTTGAAGATGCCCATATCCACGAGCATCTTTGCCCTCTCTCTGACTATCGCCGCGTCCGGATATAATATCTTCATGCACGCGGGAATAGGACTAATGCGTAAAAAACCGCGTTCCTGTATCCCGGCCTGCGTGAGCTAAAGAGGTCCGTCGGGGAATTACGCGTCACGTCTCTTGTAATCACCCCTGGAAAAATACTTTTCAAGCCAGACGTAGAGGCATATGAACAGGTAGCGGCTTCCCATCTCCTTTATCTTGAGCTTCGGCACGCCGGTGCGCCTGTTGCGCCAGGTGTTCCGCACCGGTTTCAACTGATGCGCAGTTCCAGGGACAGATGCTCGACCGTGGAGCAGATGCAGCCTTCTTCGTCCCGCGCCGGTATCACGATGGAGAGGAGCGCCAGGGGCTTCACATGGCCCCCGATATCTCAAGCCAGTCCGGGTTGCTTTCGGCATGTCCGGCGATTTCAGACAATATCCGATCCAGCGGGACTTGAGGCTCCCAGCCCCAGACCCTATTGGCGAGGGAACTATCCATGACCATCCACGGTATGTCGAATGGACGCGGCGCCGGGTCGTTGGCAACCTCATGGGGGCCGAAACGGTCTTTGCACCACGCGCTCAACTCCGCGAGCGACATGGCGTTGGCGACGCCTCCGCCGAAGTTGCAGACCCTCGGCGCCTCCGTCGATGGCCCTGATATCTGCTTCAGGAGCACCGGCACAAGGTCTCCTGGATGGATGGCGTCCCGGATCTGATAACCCTTCCCGCCGAAGCCGATGTATTTCAGAGGGCGTCTCCGGAGGTAGGAGTTTATCCAGAACGAGAATATCCCCTGGTCAGGTCTACCGAACTGCCCGGCCCCGGCCAATACGCCGCACCGGTTAATCCAGACCGGGAAGTTGAAGGTCTCCCCGTATTCAAGGGCCGTAATCTCGGAGGCGAGCTTTGTGCTCCCGTAGAGGGATATCGGCGGGGAAGTGCTGAACCGTTCGGTAACCCCCGATTTCGTCAATCCGTCCGGCAGGGGGGCCCCTTTCTTAAGACGGAACGCCTGGCCGCCGACCTCCACCTGCAACTCCGAGAGCGGCTTGATGGAGTAGACCCGGCTGGTGCTGAGCAGAATGAAACCGGCTCCGGCTCTTTTGCAATACTCTAACATGTTGACGGTGCCGAAGAGGTTGTGCTCTATCAACTGCCGGCTGCTCGTCCTGCCGTCAACGCCGGCCAGCACGCTGGGGTTGGCGGCCGCGTCTATCACCCAATCCACCGGTGGGACGGCCTCGAAGTCGGACTGCTGCCTGATGTCGCCGTGGAAGAGGGTGACGCCGGACTTGAGGAGCCCGCCCCTGTTCAGCTCGCTCCCCTGGCGGATAAGGTTGTCGATGCCGTAGATAGCGCAATTCTCTACCGTCTCCAAAAGACGCTTTGCGATGGCGTTGCCGACAAACCCGCAGATACCGGTGATTAGGAATCTCATGGTCGCGGATATTCTCCGAACATTTATGTTTTTTGTAAGGAAGCCCTCTTCTGCCACGCCTCCACGATCTCGCCTATCGTCTCTCTGAGCGGCCTGGTGATATCCCACCCCGGATAATGGGCTTTCATCTTTCTCAAGTCGCTGTAATAACAGATGTGATCGCCGATTCGGTTCTGTTCGACATAGCTGTAGCTCTGTTTCCTGCCGGTGAGCGACTCGACGATCTCAAACGCCTCGATGATGGAGCAGGAGTTGTCCTTGCCGCCGCCGAGGTTATAGACCTCGCCGCAACGCGGGTTCTTATGGAATTCCAGCATGAAACGCGCCACGTCCTCGGAGTGGATGTTGTCCCTGACCTGCTTACCCTTATAGCCGTATATCCTGTATTCTATCCCTTCGAGATTGCATTTCACGAGGTAGCTTAAAAAACCGTGCAGCTCCACCCCGGAGTGGTTCGGCCCCGTCAGACACCCTCCCCGCAGGCAGCAGGCGGGCATATTGAAGTAGCGGCCGTATTCCTGCACCATGATATCCGCGGCCGCCTTGGACGCGCCGAAAAGGGAGTGCTTGGATTGGTCTATCGAAAAGGTCTCCGGTATCCCGTGGGCGTAGCCAGGGTCGTCGTAATCCCAGCGGGTGTCCGACTCCTTGAGCTTGATGGAGTTTGGCAGGTCCCCGTAGACCTTGTTGGTCGACATGTGGATGAACGGGGATTCGGGACATGACCTCCGCGCCGCCTCAAGGAGGTTCAACGTCCCCACGGCGTTGGTGTCGAAATCATCAAAAGGGATCGCCGCCGCACGGTCGTGTGAAGGCTGGGCCGCCGTATGGATTATACAGGCGGGGCGGACCTCCGCGACAAGGGCCATAATCCCCTGCCTGTCGCGGATGTCTATCTCGTGATGGCGGAACCCCGGGACGCTTTTCCGCAGGCGCTCCTGGTTCCAGCGCGTGTCCCCCTGCGGCCCGAAGAAGACGGCGCGCTGGTTATTGTCCGCGCCGTGGACCTCAAAGCCCGCGCGGCTGAAATACAGAACCACCTCGGACCCTATCAGGCCCGACGAACCCGTCACAAAGATACGTTTCATATCATCCCCTTTTATACGGTCCGTCATAACTTTGCATACCTTCGTTGCTCCCCGGCAGGCTCCACTTGCCGCGAAGCTATGCAAGTGGAAGTTTGTTATGACGCCACGTATGCGCATTTATTTATGACGTTGTGTATAAATCCGGCCTTCCCCGGTCGGCCCCGTTTCAGGCCGCCGCGCACAGCCGGATGGTATCACCATAAGATTGAAACGATCAAACTGAAAATCTCTACGATACCTCCCGCAGGTTGTTTATAAACGCCGTGACCGTATGGCGCGTGGAGGCGGAGGCGGCCATGAAAACGCCTAAAAAGAGCGCCCACAGGACGAACGGTACGAACAGGTATCCGTCCTCAACCGCGTACCACGAAATGAACGTCACCGCCACGCCGGATAGGAAGCCGAGGACAAGCGGCCTGTATGCTATCTCGCCGCAGTGGCGCGAGTACCCGCGTATAAGCATGTACCCGGCCGATATGGCCAGGATATGCGCCGCCGGCACGGATAGCGGACCGAGTGAGGAGGCCAGTGCCCCCATGACGGCCCAGTACAGGATGACGTAGATTATGTTCTGTTTGAATACGAGGGTGGTAAAGCCCTTTGACACAAGCGCGGAGACCACGATGGAGAGAAGCGCCGACATGGTAACCGGTATCGAGGCGTAGAGCACCACCTTTTCCATCCCCGCCCACTGCGCGCCGTATATCAAAGGCACCCACCACGGCGAAATGGACGCTATCCCCATGGTGAACGGCATATAGATGACGAACAGGAGACGCAGGGCGTGGCGGACCGAATTGTTGAACTTCTCCGGGTCGTCCTGGAATTTCGAGAGGGATGAAAGCCCCACCCTCTGAAAGATGGTGGATATGAACATCGTATAGCCGATTATGGTGTAGGAGAGCTGGGCCACGCCGAGCGCCCTGGCCCCGGCGAGCGACCCGACGAGCGCGGCCGGGGCCAAAAGTATGAACCATGCCACCATGCTCGCGCCTATGATGGGGTACACGGAGCGCAGGATGGAAGCGAACGCGTCCCTGCGCGCGGAGAATACCGGGCGTATGCCCGCTACGGACACGGCTATCGCGGCGGGGACGACCCCCCTGGCCACGTTACCGAGCGCGAGGCCGAGCACGCCGTCCCCCATGAGCGTCAGCGGGACGGCCACCAGGTTGAACGCGACTATTTCAGAGACCTCTATGAGGCCCACCCTTATATAATCCATCTCCCTCTCAAGCCTTGAAAGCGGTATGCTCTGCCACGAGTTGAAGTACGCGCCCGCCCCGGCCGAGGCCACGAAGGCAAGGAGCTCGACGTGGCCGTACCACCACGAGGCGAGCGGGCTGATTACGAGGACGGCGGCGGCCGCGCACAGGACGGCGATGGACTGCTGTATGATGAAGGCTGTCTTAAGCTCGGAGAGGGACGGCTCGTGCGGTAGACGTATCAGGTGCGTCCCGACCCCGAAGTCTATCAGCTGGCGGAACACCACCAGTAGCGTATATGAGATGAAGTAGAGGCCGAGCACCTGGGGCCCGAGGGCCCTGGCCATGATGATGCCGCCGGTGATATTGATGGAAAAGCTGACGACGTGCCTGATGAGAAGCGCCTTGCCGCCTTTTATGGCGCGCCCTTTCACCGACGCGAAGTCAAGGTGGTTTGTATTCATGGGTTCCCGTACATGGCTTTTAATGTTTCCTTCGGGTATAATTCCTCGAAGCAAGCTTCCCAAGCTATGAACATGCATAGCGAGCGTATTCCCCGCAGCTTGCTGTGGGGTTAAGCGAGCGAATAGAAATAGATACTTCCTTATATGTCGAAGATTCCCCGCGGCTTGGGGCAGGGGAGCTTCAACGTAAGTTCCAACGGAAACCCCGGAGCTTGCTCCGGGGTGATTCATCCGCCCTTGCCGAGCCTCAAGAAATCCTTGAGGAAGCCGAAGACGCGCGCCTGCACGCGGCCCTTCCGGGTGTTCAAGTAGCGGCCGTCCAGCTCCCGGATGTAATTGCCGTAGACCATGTGCTCAAGCCTCCTGTCCAATATCCCCTTGAAGGAATAGACCCTCTGTATCTCCCCGGCGCCGAGGCTTCTCCCTGGCGAGTTCTCTATCTCTATCATGACCCTGACGGAGATACTCCTATCCACTATAAAGTAGAACTGGCAGTACCCGAGGAAGAGGAACAGATAGAGCATGAACCCGCTCAGGAAGTATATTGCCCTGGTCGCGGCCACTATCGTCCCGAGCGGCGCTGTGGAGAAAAAAGCGGCGGGCACGCCCGTCTCCACGACTACGTACCCGGCGGGCAGGATGAGGTAGAGCGCCGCGTAAACGGGTATCAGGGAGAAGAATATGATCTTTATGGCCCGGAAGCGTTCCTTGAGCTCGAAGGTATGGAATACCGCCGCATGGACGCATAAAAAGAGCATGAAGCAGAGGAACCCGAGAAGAGATGCCTTTATCATACGTGATAGGTGCCAACGCCTTTCGCGGTTGTCTGTGAACCTAAGCCAAGCTCCGGGTTTTCGTTGAGAATCTATTCCTGTCCGCCCGCTTGACCCCCAAGCCCGAGCCGCGGGGTTCGCGCCCGCTCAGTACGCGTTGCGGTTTATAAGCCCCTTCCATATGGTCAGGAGGAGTATCTTCATATCGAGCATAAGAGACCAGTTCTCTATGTAGTAGAGGTCGTGCTCTATCCTCTTATTGATATCCGTGTCCCCGCGCCAGCCGTTCACCTGCGCCCATCCCGTGATGCCGGCCTTCATGGTGTGCCTGAGCATGTACTTGGGTATGTCCTTCCTGAAGCCCTGTATGAACACCGGCCTCTCCGGGCGCGGCCCGACGATGGACATGTCGCCCTTGAGGACGTTGAAAAGCTGCGGCAGCTCGTCAAGGCTGGTCCTTCTAAGGAACGACCCCAGGGCGGTCCTCCTGGGGTCGTCCTTGCGCGCCCAGACGGCCCCGCTCTCCTTCTCCGCGTCCGTCCTCATGGAGCGGAACTTGAGCATCTCGAAGGTGTCGCCGCCGATGCCCATCCGCTCCTGCCTGTAGAGCACCGGCCCCGGGGACGTGAGCTTTATAAGCGCCGCTATGAGAATCATCAACGGGAAGAGGAGCGCTATCGCGGCTACCGACACGATGACGTCAACGGCCCTCTTTACGATGGTGTTCCAACCGTAGAGCGGGGAGTTCTGGATATTGAGTATCGGCAGGCCGTCGAACTCCTCGACCCCGCCCCGCATGGTCATGAACTCGAAGATAGCGGGTATGACCTTTATGTCCACGGTCTCGTCCCCGATGTTCTTGAGCACCGTGACAAGCATGGAGTGCTCCTCCCACGGCAGCGCTATGAAGACGATGTCTATGTTCCTCTCCCTGATGACTTCGCCTATCCTGTCGCACTGGCCTATGACCTTTATGCCGGCGACCTTGCCGCCGGAGTGCGCGGGGTCCACGCCTATCACACCCTCTATCTTTATCCCGACTTCCGGATGGCCCTCAAGCCTCCTTATGAGCAATTCGGCGTTCTCCCCCGCGCCTGCGATTACGGCGTGCCTAAGGTTATACCCCTTCCTCCTCATGTACCTCAATGCCTCCCTGAATACCAGCCTCTCAAGGCTTAAAGAGACGATGTTTATCGCGGCGAAGAAGATGAATACCAGACGGGAGAACTCGTCGCGCTTGAAGAAAAAGGTGATTGCTATGAGTATAAGCACGGACACCACGCACGCCTTCGTTATGTCTAAGACCTCGGAGAGATGCGTGCCTATCCTCTTTGGCCTGTAGAGGCCGAAGGACTATTATCACGAGGTCCGAGATAAGCAGTATGCTCTCGAAAAACTGGCTGTGTTTCTTAAGCAATGGTCACACCTTTACTTGTAACGCTCTGAAACCACCTTGGTTTTTGAGCCGGAGGAGAATTCCCCCAACATCTCTTTGGCTTTCCCGTAAACAGAGTCGATGGATATGGAAGCCATGCACCCGCCGTCCTTGCATTTGTACTCAAAACCGAGGCTTAGGCAAGGCGAGCATGGAAAATCGCCCTTGATAATACATGACTTCCCTGCACCTGCCGGCCCCCACCTGAGCGCCCCGGCTGGCCCGTCAAGGACTATCAGAGGCGTGCACATGATGGAGCCCAGGTGCATGATGCCGGTATTGACTGAAATAAGAAGCCTGCTTTTTTTAATTAGCCAGGCCGTAGAGCCGAGGTTGAAACGTCCGCAGAAGGAAACAGCCGCACCGGAGCTTCCGGCCACGATTTCTTCCGACATGTGGGCTTCACCCTTTACCCCCGTGATGCCTACCGTGTAGCCGTCCCTGGAGAGCAGAAGCGCAAGGGCCGAGAAATTACCCGCCCCCCATTCCTTCAACCAGCCCTTGTAGCCCGAGCTCCACGGGTGGATGAGGACGAGCTTTTCTTCTTTTATGCCGAGTTCTTTGAGGGCCTTTTCAACCTGCTCCTTCTCCTCGTCAAGGACCGGGAAGTCGAGCATCTTGAGAGGGACCTCTGTTTTTATATCGAACGCGGAGGCAAGGGACGAATAATTGCCGCTTTCGTGGACGTGGTTGCCGTGGGGCACCTTTATGTCATAGGCGAAGTGCCTGTGCTGCCCCTTGGTGTCGAAACCGACCTTGATCCCGGTCTTTACCATCAATGAAAGTATGGCGGTGACTCTGGGCCATGGCTCGAAATCGGCTACGACGCCGTATTCCTTCCCGTTCAATTCGGCGAGGAACGCCTTGAAGTAGGACGGATTCCTTGCCGCTTTCGATATTTCGAAGACCTTTACATTGTCTATGAAAGGGTAGCGCCTCAATACCTCGAAATTGCCGCGGCCCGCAACGACATCAAGGGAGCTGACCCCCTCAGCCTCTTTTATCGCCTTGAGCACCGGCAAAAGGAGCAGGGTATCTCCAATGGTGCCTACCTTGATGGCAAGGACATTGCCCCTGGCATGGATGCCCTTGCGCCTGAAAGATGACAGGGCGAGGAGCAACGGTATCCCCAGGCACCTGTCGGCGAGCTTTAGCCAGAAGTTCCCTCTCTCTCTCAACGGCTGCTCCCGTCATGCGGCCTCATTGGAGGGCCTCCCTATAGACTTCCACCGTCTTTTTAGCGCACTCAAGCCAGCTGAACCGCCCCGCCCTTTTGATCCCCTTTTCCCTCAGCTCAGACTGCAAAGCCTTGCTTGATAGCACCTTATCAAGCGCGCCGGCTATAGCACCGGCGTCAAAAGGATCTGCCAGGACGCCCGCATCCCCGACTGCTTCCGGCAATGAAGTCGCCGTTGACGCGACGACCGGGGCTCCGCAGGCCATCGCCTCAAGGGGAGGCAGCCCGAACCCCTCATAAAGGGACGGGAAGACGAAGACTTTAGCCATCGTGTAAAGGGCCGGGAGGTCTTCCTCCGGCACCTTGCCGATGAACCTCACTCTATCCTCTACACCGAGGCTTGAGGGCAGGTTATAAAGGTCCTGCCTCCTCGGGTCGGTTTTTCCAGCAAGTATAAGGACCGTGGATTTCCTGTTCTTGAGGCCCGCGAAGGCGTTCAGGAGCCTATGGAGGTTCTTGTTGACCCCGTGATTGCCTACGTACAGAACATAATCGCCGTCGATGGAATATCTCTTCCTGACCCTATCAAGAGAGGCGCTTTCGCGCTCGGGCCTGTAGAACTCATCTACCCCCGGGTAAGTGACTACGACTTTGTCGTGGTGCACCCCGAGGTGTTCGACTATGTCTTTCTTGGTGTACTCCGATAGCGTAAGTATCCTTTTGGCCGCCCCGGCGACCTTCCTGAAAACGAGCCTTGCATAAAGGTGCGCCATTTTTCCGGGGCAGGCGGCTTGGTCGAGATAATATACGAGGTCGTGTATGGTAACGACCGACGGCCTCGGGTTTACCAGGGGCATGTTGAAGCTCGGGTAATGGAACAGGTCCGCCCCTGTCATTTTCATCTCGAGGGGCAAGAGGATGTGCTCCTTCATAGAGTATACCGGTATGCTGAACGTTGGCTTCCGGAATTTAACCCTTCGCCCGATTCCAGCCCCTTGTGGAGGCTCGTCATCGCGCAATACAGTAAGGTCCACCACGTCAAGGCGCGCCAAAGAGGCGATCAGGTTCTGGGTGTACCTCCCGATCCCTGTGTAGTTGATCATCCGGGCGTCGATAGCTATCCTCAAAAGGCCCCCAATATAATATAACATACTATTATAGTTGATTAGAATCAGCCGTCAAATACTTTTAGGGGGCGTCTGAAAATTGCTCTTTTTCCCGATCTCTTGAAGCTCCCCGCCGGCCTAAGCCGCGCTTAATCTTCGACATATAAGGAAGTATCTAAAGAATATCTGATTAATTCCTTGGTTCGTCATGGAGAGCCCTTCGCTCTGTCATTCTGAGCTACGCGAAGAATCTCGTTTTTTCGCTCAGGGTAAACTCCGCGTTGCAATCTCATCTTAAAGTAAATCAAACAGTTAGAGATTTTCGTGGCGTGCGCTCCTCTGACGTCAAAAAAAGAATTAATCAGAGTTTCCCTATTTCTATTCGCTCGCTTGACCCCTAAGCCAAGCTGCGGGGAGGAACGAGCGAATTACAAACGATAAATTCCTTACTTGAAAATTCTCCGCAACTTGCCGCGGAGAATTTTAATCGGGTGCTCGGCGAAAATCCCGCCCTTTCAAGGGCGGGTCAAAGCCGAGCTATATAAGGCTGCCTCTAAAAATCAGTTATTTTTTCCGAGGTCGAGGCAGGGGCGAAAATAAAAGCGGAGCATATATGAGAATATGTGAGCATTTTATTTTCGCCCCAACAAAGAGATCAGGAAAAAGAGCTATTTTTAGAGGTAGCCATAAAAGAAAGGCAAGTACCTTGCCGACAATCCACGCCATTTATGGCGGGGTAATTGAATCTTTTCTAAACGCCCACCTCGGGTGGTCCCTCTGCCGCACGGCCTCTTTCATACCCCCCCTTTGGCGGGAGTGTATCATAACATACGGCCCGATATTATAAATCTCAAGCGGAGTTGCACTGTTTTTTTGAGGCAATATATCAACATAATTGCTGAACGTTACGAGCCAGTCCGGGTCTTTCTCCACAGCCTTGTCTATATGGAAATCGGTCCAGTCCCAGCTCCGCCTGTCGTCTACGAAGGCGCCCCAGAAACCGTTTATCGACTCTCCACGCGCCGAGTTCCGCAGTATCGAGATAACCTCCCTGTCGTCTTTGTAGCCAAGTCCCCAGACAAGGGTATTCTTATGGAGCGTAACCACGGTGGATACTACGTTCAACGTTAGGAACTGCGCGCAGGAGAGGGCCAATAAGGCATTTAGGAAGCCGTACCTGTTGAGGAACGGGGCCGATAGCGCCCCGTAAAGCCTCTTGAGCCCGGCCCCTGAAAATACGCAGAGAGTGGCTAGGATCGCCATCGGGTACTGCGTCACCCCGCCGCTCACCGCAAACCCGTGGACAAGGCTTATAATGACTATCTGCGGGACGACAAGGAGCAACACCCGATACCCCCCCCTTATCGACGCGAGAAAGCCAGAGACAACCACCACGTTCACTGCCGCGAACTCGACCCAACCCCTTGCGAGACGGCTGAAATAGCCCGGTCTGCCGATTACGATGAGATTCTTATAGGCCGCGCCGTCGAGCACGTAGGTCTTGATGAGGCCGTAGTAGACGTACCTGTCTGAAAAGACGGCCGTTAGGACAACGGCGGCAACGGCAACGGCGGGCATGACAAAGAAGAGGCCGTTCCTTATCTTCCCCTCAGGCATGGTTGAGCGCGGTCGGACCCCGGCCTGTCCAATGCCTCTTGCGGCAACCCTATTTCCAACCGCCGCCTCGCCGCCTGCGGAATAGAGGAGCAGGAACGGGTATACGCCGAGCCAGTACTCCCTCGCCGCTATCGCAAGGACCGCGGACGCGCCGGCGGATATGAATCTCCCCTTGCCGGCGAGATAGAGCGTGAGGAGGAAGAAGAAGAGCCCGTACTGGTCGAGGTAGTACCTCCCCCCGAACCTCAACGCCTGAAAGGACAGGAGGAAGAGTATTGCGCCAACGAAGGCCGAATCTTCGTCCCCTTTTTCCAGGGCTATCCGGAATATCAGGATAGCGCAGGCAATGGTAAAGGCCGAGGATATTGCGCGCGCCGTGAATATATGGGCCGAGAGTCTTAAAAAAGGCGCTACGATATAAAAGGGCAGCGGCATGTGCCATATGAAGAGGCCGCCTCCTGATGTTTCGCTGTGGGGCCCGAGGCCCCTTGATATGTTCCTGGCCACCTCCCAATAGATGACCTCGTCGGAGTGGAGCCTCTCAAAAAACAGCGGCAGGGCTATGACCGCAAGGCCGAGCGTTAGTATTACTATCTCCCTCCTCCTCATCACTCCCTCTCTCCAACATAGCCCCTCAGTTCCCTGCCCCTCATACTTACTCCCCTCTCTCCCCGTCGCCTCTCAGTTCAAACGCCCTTACTATGACCGCGAATACTATCGAGAAGTACGCGATATCGGCCAGGTTGTCGGCGATATCCTGCCTCTTGAGCATGAGGAAGACCCCGGCGCCGGAAAGGAAGACCGCGAATACGACTATCGCTATGGAGCCGGCGTTCCTGTGAATAAGCTTGAAGGCCCGCCCTATGAAACGGAGCTTATACGGCTCGGCCCTCTCTCCTGCCATCTTCTCCCTCTCCTCCCTGAAGCGTGCCCTCCCGCGCAGATATAGCAGGAGACCGTAGGCGGCGCAGAGTATTCCGGGCGCGAAGGCGAGGATATGGAAGGTAGTCCTGTCCAACTCGACCGTATACCTTGAGAGCGCTGAAAAGAGGGCCGAGACGATCAACAGAACGCATACCGGCAGGTAAGCGTAAAAGAGCGTCTTTGAGCCCTTCAGCGCCGTACTCCCTCTGCCGGCGCGGATGAGGTTGGCCCCGATGACCCATATCAAAAAGACCGAGGCCGGGTAGACTATATAATCATAGGGCCTGGCATAGGGGTTCAGGGCCCGACCCCTCATGTTCTCATCAAATAGCACATAGGCCTTGGGGAACCGTTTGCTCACCCCGGCGAAGTCCCTCGCGTTGACGCTCTCGTGGCCTATCCTGTAGGACGAGCCTTTGGTCAGGCCGAACGTAAGAAGGTTTACGCCCTTTGCGAGCGCGGAGGCGGGGACTTCGAAGTCCAACTTCTCCATCCCGCCCTTCCATTTGGGCCGCACCGTCTCAATCTCACGACCGTTTACCGAGACGGTCAGCTCCGGCCTGTTATATTTGACCTCCGGAAAGTACGCGCTCATCCTTACGGCGAGGGTACTGCGGTCTTCGGCCCTGAAGGGGATGGACTGCATGGAACCTTCGAGGTAGAGAAGCGTCAAGGCCCTGCCCTTCACCTCTACCCGCTCTTTTGCAGGCAACCGGGAGGGGGCCGAGAGCTCCGGGTTATCGCTCTCGGAAAGGATGTCGAACCTCCTAACGCTGAAGGCGCCTGAGACGTACATACTGCTGTAGTACGCAAGGAACGCGCCGCAGAGGATCGTAAAGAGAAAGGCGGCAAGGAGACGCGCCCCCCCCTCACCCCTTGCGCGCCCGTCCCGCGCTTCTTCGGAACGGATATGATTCATACTATTGCTCCTTTCTTAACAGGCTTGCGCGCCCTTGACTTGAAGCTCCCCGCAACAAGCCGCGGGGAATCTTCGACATATAAGGGAGTATATATTTCTATTCGCTCGCTTGACCCCGCGGCTTGGCTAGCGGGGAATGCGCCCGCTATGCATGTTCAATAGAGGGCCGAATACGGACGCGCCTATCAGGAAAACGGATGAAGATATCGATGTGACCGTCCCCCAAAAGAGCCACCCCTGCGGCGCGTACTCCATCACTACCGTGAGTTCGGGGTCCGCGGCGTTCTCTATCCACCAGCCGTTGGCAAAGCCGTTTATCCTGTAATGGTCGCTCAGTTCCGTCTCCTTCCCGTCCTTCAGGATATAGGCCTTCCACCCCTTGTCGTAGCTCACGTTCAGGACCATCCAGAACGGGCCTTGCGCAATGCCATCCGGCCTCTTTACGAGAGCGGAGTATTTTGCGGGGCTCAGCTTCCTCCACTCTATTTCCGGAAGTCCTTCCGGGAGGGCCGCCCCACTTTTGCCTGATACCTTTACGACGATATCCTGGAGCGAAAGTCCATCATCAAATCCCTCCTTGCCATTAGAGCGCGCCCTGACAACGATCCTTTCCACACCCGGCGTTCTAACGCCGTTCTTGTCAAGCGCCGCGGGCAATATGCCCTTAAGAGCGCTATGGCCTTTCGATGCACGCACAGTCTCCCTGCCTGCGCTTATCTCAATAGCCGCCTGCGCGGAGCCATAGGGTTTGATGACCGGGACGTAGCGGTAAAACTCGATGCCCTCTACGCGGAACGAAGGCGGGACGGCGCTTTTGCCCTTGACATCCTTCCTTTCACTCAGGTCAAAGAGGACCCAGACGGCCCTGTAGGAGGCTTTTCCGGGGTAGCCGTACCTTTTTTTGACCATCTCCGCGAGGTTGAGGGGGGGGCCGTTGCCTTCAAGGGGACCGAGGCGTATGGCGTCATCGGCCCGTCCGTCGTTGTCGAAATCCATCCCAAGGACTATCTCCGTATCGAAAAAAGAGGAGGGGCTGGACCCGGCGCGTATAGAGAGGTACGGATACTCTTCGATGTCGACGTATCCCCTGTTGTCATGACCGAACCTTTTCGCGGCCTTGATGGAATCCTTCCCAACGCCGGGGGTTATCCTCACCCCGTTGCCGGCCCCTATCCCGCCGCCTCCGAAGACCGACCAATTGAGCAAGGAAGGGTCTTTCACGTAGTCCTCGCGCAGACCCGCGTCCTTCTCCTTGAAGACCCCGCGGGTGAATGAGGCCTCGACGTCGTAAGGCCCGGTTAGAAAGATTGGCAGGACAAGGCCGTTACGGGCCGACGCAACCCGCTCCCTGAAGATGCTGGCCAGAGGCAGGGTGTTATTCCTGAAAAAGTCCTCGACCCGCCTTTTCTCCGACTCCCGGACGCCCATCGGAACGAAGATGAGTTCCCGCGCGCCATCCGACGGCTCGATAGATACGTTGTGCCATCCCGCGGGCGCGTCGATGACGCCGAGGTCGGCCCAGCGGATGCCGTTTGAGCCGTTGCCCTGCGCGCCTTGTGCCACTGGTCTGCCGTCTACGCTGACTTTAAGGGGTGTGCCGTGACCGTATTCCCGCACCTTGGCCCTAACCGAGTAAAGCCCGCCCTTTGAGCGGAAGGCGGCCCCCTCCGCTGTAGAGACCCTGTACTCGTTGGGGATATTCTCCGAAAGGACGTCATAGAAATTCCTGTCGGCTATGACAAACTCGTCTATGCTCCCTTTTGGCAGGCCGGTATCGGCCTGGCCGAGCCGCTCCACGCGGATAAAGAGCGGCCTGTCGAGGTATTCCGTATGGCTGAGCGTAATCAGTCCCTCCGGGTCCGCGAAGAGCGCCTTGGCGGCCCCTCCAACGTAGAGAAGCGGCATGGCGCGGCTGTTCTCGTAGATAGTCCCCTTGCCTATCTTTTTGACCGGGCGGATTCCGTCCATCGAGGCGAGCGCGCCGGGGAGTATCTCGTAGTAGTTGGTGTCCGGCAAATACCTTCTCATCACGTCCCCGGTCGAGAATATGTACTTGACCCCGAAGAGCCCGAGTATCCTGTCAACGCGCCCGAAGTCCCACGACCAGAAGCGCCTATTAAATGAGTCCATCAGTTCATGGAACCCGCCTGAGCCGAACGTGAGCTCCTGGCTGAACTTGAGCGTCTGCGGCGCCTCGATGACCTTTGGGGCTATGTCGGTCGAGGAATAACCCCACGTGTAGTTGAGGTAGGTGTTATCATGGAACGAATGGAGCCTGAAGCCGTTGACCCTCTCCCGTATCCACCCGTTCATCTCCTCGTAATATGGCGGTATGTCGATGAAAACGGACGGATAGAGGATGTCGTTGCCCCTGGTCCTGAATACGGTATCCCTGTAAAGAAGCGGCCAGGCGTTAAAGAGTATGAGGAGGACTATGAGGGCGCTCAAGACCGGGGCCAGGCGCCAGGACCTCCGGAGCGTCCTTGCCGTCGAGAGGATGGATGAGGCCGAATAGCCTATCAGCACGGAGAGCGCGAGGGTGTAGATTAGGGGAAAGCACCTGCTCGGCGCCCTGAAGACGAAGAAGTAAGGCAGGTTGAGATAGAGCCACCTGTAGATGCCGCCAAATGGCTGGGAGGTACCCTTTGAGAGCCACAGCCCGATGATAGCCGCGAAAGAGAAGAAGATCACCTTTCCGTCCCTCTTGAAGAGGAGCGCGGAGAAGCCGAGCATCGGGATAAGGACTGTCCCCGGCCTGTAGAACTGGAGCCCGAACTCGACGGCCGTGGGGTATATCGGCGAGAACCAGAGCTTCATGACGTTCAATAACCGCGCCCATGAGGAGTAGTAGTCGACAAGCCGGGTCTCCTGCCCGGTAAATGACGTCAGCCACGTCCCTCCGGCCCTCATCGAGTACAAAAACGGCAGCGCCCACCATGAGCTGACTACAATTGCCGCGACGGCGAGAAAGACGGCCCTCTTCAGGACCTGGAGGTCTTTAGCGGAGGCTACCGTCCAGGACGCGTAGCCGCAGATAAGACCTGTCGTTATAAGGAAGTCCGCGGAATGGCCCAACGAGGCCGGATAAAAGAAGAGCGCGCAGATGAAGAGGATAACGAACCTCGCGTTGAAGCTCCCCGCGGCTTGCCGCGGGGAATCTTCGACATGTAAGGAAGTATCCATATCCGATTCGCTCGCTTGACCTCGCGGCAAGCCGCGGGCCTCGCGCTCGCTATGCATGTTCACCGGGCCCTTTAGCCCCCTCTCGACAATAGCGAGATACAGCGGGAGCATCCCGTATGCAAAGAGCGCGATAAGCTCGCCCCTGTTCCACTTCACGAAGACGAAGGTATTGAGCATATGGAAGAGTCCGCCGAAAAAGGCGATCTCATCCCTTTTCTCCGAGGGGGCGAACGCGCACCGCAGGAACGTCCGCATGCTGAACCCCGGCAGGAGGAAGAGGAGGGTGAAAAAGAGCATCTGCCCCCTGTACAGAGACCCGGCCATCCGCTCAAAGGCGTACTGGAGGAGGAGGTACGGCAGGGTGGCCACCGCGATGAAGTTGGGCGCGCCGGCATAGAGCCTGTCGTCCCAGATATAGAGCGCCCTCCTTATCTCATCGAGCGGCTTGAGCGACGTGGCGAAGTCGTAGCCCGCCACCGCGCTGAAATCCCCCCTGAACCAGCCGAGGGAGACGAGCCCGAACGCCGCTATTACGGCCATGCCGCGCAGCCCACTCCACCATGGCCCGATAGCGCCCTCCCCCCGGTAATCCACGATATACGTTGTCTCCTTACCCTTCATACGCGCCCGTTGTTTGCCCCAAAGTCCTCAGCGGCCCTTTATTGAATTGCTACGCATCCTCGCCGTTAACGCCCTCTACGCCCTTGCCGCCGTCTTCCCTGAAAACGAACCTCGACAGTATGATTAGAGCCATTATGACCGACACCCCGGCTGAGAGCGAGTGGCTCAGCGCCTCTACGTCCGCCCTTGAGAAGTACTCTATCCCCGGGTAGAACTTCCCGACGAGCCTGTAGATGTTAAAAGGCCAGGTATAGAAGATATAGTATGGAAAAAAACCCGTCTCCCCGGCCCTGTCCCCGGCGCCCCCGGTATTCATGTAAAAAGAGCCCCATACCATGAGCGCGGTGACGTATATGCCGTAGAAGACCTCTTTCTTAAGCCTGCGCGCCCATATGATGATGAAGGGTTGGAAGGCGACCGTCCACTCCAGGAAGTGCGGGGCCCCGATGTTTAGATAGATTAGCGCGGCCACAGCGAAGGCCGCCGAGAGGTCCTCGTAGTCGAAGGCGGGGCTCTTGACCCAGAGAAACGCAAGGAGCGCGCCGTAGAGGAGCGTTGTGACCCCGATTGCGCCGAGCCTCACTCCAAGGTGCATCGGCATCCACGCCGATATCCCGGCCGCCGTCATCCTCATGCTGACGCCAGCGGGGTCGAATATCCTGTAGGGCAGGACTATCAAAAACGCCGGCACTGCTATCAGGGGCAGGATGCACGCTATCCTGCGCCAGCCGAGCCCCCTCAGGAGCATGAGGAACGGCGGGATGAGCAGAATCGTAGCCGACATGTAGGCGAGCGCCCCGCCGAGCGCGAGCGAGCCCAGGTAGCGCCTTTTGTTCCTTACCAGGTATAGCGCGAGCGTCAGGAGGAAGCCGAGGCCGAAGTACATGGAGTCGGCGGCCACCGTGAATATGACGATGGGGTTCAACGCCCAGAGGAGGGTCGCCCCCTCGCCCTCGATCCTGTGGAGAAGCACCCCCGTGCCTATGAAGAACGGGATCACTATGAGCTTGCTCAGAAGGAGCGATAACGGGGTAATACCGTCCATGGCGCCGAAGGCCGAGAATACGGGCCTCAGCCCTATGAGCATCGCGGCCACCGGGGGCTGGTAGACGTACCTGTGGTGGAGCGCCTCGCCGTGGCCGGATGAATAGATATTGACGAGATTGAAGTCCGGGTTCTGCGTCAGCCATATCCAGAAGCCTCCGTCGGTGTCTATCCATAGTATCGAGAATACCGCCGATATGACCGTGCCGTAGAGGAGATACGCACGGTATTCGCCCTTGAACCCTTTTATTGAAAACGCCCAGACGAGCAGCGGGAAGCCTATTATCAGGAGAGGCCCGATGTACTCGGATACCTGTCTCGGGAGCGCCTCGCGCGCTCCAGGCGCGTAGCCGAGGTCGTCTGTGATAAGCACGCTGTCGATATTGGCCCCGCCCGGAGAACCGTCGGCAAGCGCGAACCTCAAGGTATGGCCTCCCGGCCCGAGCCGTATCGGGCCGAGCCTGCCCCACCTGTACCTGTGGGGTCCGGTCTCCTCCACCGTCCTTTCAATCGCGCCGTCTACACTGACCTTGAGCGTCGGCGGTCTGTCCGCACCGAAGTAATCGATGTATCCGAAGCTGTTCGTATAGACCTTCTTCCAGTACCCGATGTCGGTGTCGGCGTAGTTGCCGAAGTACTTCATCCATATCGCATAGTCGCCGCCCCCTTTGACCTCGAACGGCGCAATCGCCTCTGAGTCCGCGCTGCGCGTCATTATCCCCCTGGAGTAGGAGAAGTTGACGTCCTCCACGACGACCCAGTGCGACCTGTCGAAACGGAAGTACTCGGCCTCGAGCCATATGGCCCTGCCGGGCTTTTCATAGACGAGGAAGTATGCGGTTAAAATAACGGCGGATATCGCGGCGAGTATAATAATATGTATAGATAGATGTCGTATGAGTCTCTTTGGCCGCATAATCGCACCTGATTTATCAGTTATCTGTTATCGGTTATCGGTTATCGGTAAAAATACGTCTTTACCCTTCACTGATAACCGATAACTGATAACGGTCCAGAAACACGCGGGAATGACATCGTGGGCTGGCTGGATTAATGTAAAGGCCATTAAGAGACGGTCAATATCTTTACAGGAAGCGCCTCAAGACCCTGTACTTCAGAAAGCTCGTGACCGGGAAGTTCACCCTCGGCTCTATGTAGCAGACCGAAAAGCTCTTCTGGCAGAACCTGCACCCTTCGAGCCTTTGTACGTCCCTGCGGTACTCCGGGCTGAAGAATATGTCCTCCACCCCGCGCTCTACGGGGTATCCGTGGCTCCAGCTCTTGCCGCCGAGGCACGGGTACATGAGGCCGTCCTCCCTGAACTCGCAGAAAAAATAGGGCAGGAGGCATCTCTCGCCGAAGAGCCCTTTCCTGTTCTCCCCGGCGAAGTAATCCGGTATGGCCCTCAGGAAGTAACTTGAGTTTGCCACCGTCTTTTTCCTCAACAGGTGTGAGATGAACCCCCGTACCTTACCGATATCGATATCCCGGTTGACGGAATACGCCTTTTTCTGCCCCTCGAAGACCGGGTGCTCGTTGAGCGGCTGGAACTTATGGAGCACTCCGAGCCTCTCGACAAAGTCCGTAAGCTCATAGAGCTCGTCTATGTTCCACGGGGATATGACCGTGTTGACCACTATCTTTACACCCGGCGCGCATCTCTTGAGGTTCTCTATCGCCCCTACGGTCTTTTTAAACGACCCGGCAAGTCCGCGCGTGAACTCGTGCGACCCCTCCATCCCGTCGAGGCTCAATGAG
>JACRNN010000069.1 GCA_016234955.1 Deltaproteobacteria bacterium
GAGACGGAAGTCAACAACGACAACCCCAACGTATTGAACATAAAGAGCAGCGGCACCGTGATAAACTCCAGGATAACCGGCGGAAGCCTAAAGGGCATCCTGGACGGGGCCGGGTACTTCCAGAAGGCGCACGACAAGCTCAACCTGCTGGCCGCGTCCCTGACCAAGGAGATGAACGTCCAGCACGCCGCCGGCTACGGGCTCGACGGGTCTACCGGCCTGAACTTCTTCTCCCCGCAGTCCATCTACTCGGCGCCGAGCAGCTTCAATACCGGCGGCGCGGTGATAAGCGGCAACTCGATAACCGACTTCTCTCAGTTGACCCTCGACGACTACGATGTGAGGTTTGCAAGCCCAGCGACGTATACCATAGTGAACAAGGGGACCGGGGCGGTCGTTGCAAGCGGGGCGTACGCGTCCGGCTCGCCCATAACGGTGGACGGCATAAGCTTTACGATATCGGACAACTCCGGGGCCCCGGCCGCGGGCGATAGCTTCACCATAAGCGTGACGAAGAACGCGGCCAGGGACTTGAGCGTGGCCATCACCGACCCAAACAAGATAGCGGCGGCGTCCACCGCCGCCGGGGTCCCCGGGGACAACACCAACGCGCTTGCCATGGTCGGGTTGAAGAACAGCCAGGCGGTAAAGGGTTCGACGTTCCAGGATTATTACAACGGGATAGTCACCGACATAGGGGTCGTGGCCAACGAGGCTTCAAGCAACGTGGAGGCGGGCAAGAGGGTCGCCGAGCAGCTCCAAACGGCCCGCGATTCGGCCTCCGGGGTATCCATGGAGGAAGAGGCCGTAAACCTGGTCAGGCTTCAGAGGGCGTATCAGGCCGCCGCCAAGGTGGTGTCCACCGTGGACCAGATGTTCGACGAGCTATTCAGCATAAGGTAGAGGTGCCGAAGATGAGGATAACACAGAACATAATATACCAGACATACATCAACGACATAATGAGAAGGCAGGAGGACCTCTTCAAGCTCAACCTGCAGCTCTCCACCGGCAAGAAGCTCAACGCCCCGTCGGACGACCCGGCGCTCACCTCCAAGGTCATCAACTCAAAGTCGCTCCTCACCGATATCGATCAGTACCAGAGGAACATCGACCTCGGGCTCGATTACCTGAGCACGGTGGAACAGACCCTCGACAGCGCCAAGGGCGTGCTGAGCTCCATACAGGAGATGGCGGTCACCGAGGCCACGGGCACGGCCGACGCCGATTCGAGGAAGGGCGCGGCCCTGAACATAACCAACTCCTTCAACCAGCTCGTCGACCTCGCCAACACGCACGACGCTAACCAGTATATATTATCGGGGTACAAGACGGACACCCCGGCATTCACCACCGCCGGCGTATTCCAGGGGGACGCCAATAAGTTCGGGATAAAGATAAGCTCCGGCACCACAGTGACGATAGGGATAAACGGAGGCGAGGTATTCTCCGGCTCCGCGGGCGGCATTGACGTCTTTCAGACCATCCAGACCCTTATAAACGACCTTAACGCCAACAACGCGGCCGGGATAAAGACCGCCATCACCGACCTTGACACCTCCTTCAAACAGATATCCAACGCCGTATCCGACATCGGCGGCAAGGTCAACTGGCTGAAGAACTCCAGGACCGAATACGACTCCAGCAAGCTCGACCTTCAGACGCAGATATCGGGCTACGAGGACGCGGATATAACAAAGGTTATCTCGGAACTCCAGCTCGGGCAAACGGCCCTCCAGGCGGCCATGACCTCGGCCGGAAAGACCTTCAACGTCAACATCTTCGATTATCTGTAGCGCACTTCGTACAAAACTCTAAAGGAGGCACAGCATGATTTCCACGACAAGCTTCAGGGAGCAGCACAAGGAGATGCTCGCGATCGCGGGGGAGATTTCGAAGGGTTTGAACGTCGAGGCGCTTAAAAAGGACGCCTCTAACGTAAGGACGCTGCTTTCAAGGCTTGCGGGCAAGCTCTCCGTGCACCTCGCGATGGAGGATAACGCGCTCTACCCGGCCCTTGCCAGCCATGCGGACGCGAGCGTAAGGCTCACGGCAAACAACTTCATAAGGGAGATGGGCGGGATAAAGAAGGCATTGGACGCCTACACGCGGAAGTGGGCCACCGCAACCTTGATACAGAACGGCGCGGCTGACTTCGTCAAGGAGACCAGGGAGCTATTTACGGCGCTTGCCAGGAGGATCGAGAAGGAAGATAATGAACTCTATGCCGTGATAGACAGGCTGTTTAAAAATGTGTAGGACGGTTTGGACGTCTTTATAAGGAATAAATCCAGAGCCAGGGAGGGCGATCATGCTTGTACTGACAAGGAAGTCCGGCGAGGCGATCAGGATCGGCGACGACATAAGGATTTTCGTCGTGGACGTCAAGGATAACCAGGTGAAGATAGGCGTGGAGGCCCCGCTGTCAAAGGCCGTCCACAGGGAAGAGATATACCTTAAGATACAGGAAGAGAATATCCGCGCGGCTTCGATGCCGGCCGACCTGGCCGAGGCGCTCAAGGGGATCAAGAAAAAATGAACTTACAACAGAACGTCAGGCCCCTCATCAACTTCGCGACGAGCCGTTTCGGTTTGCTGTCCGTAACTGAAGACAAGATAATAGTTTTTGTGAACGGCATCCCGGGCTTTGAGAGGCTCAGGAGGTTCATACTGATAGACCACGACCCCGAGGGCCTCTTTAAATGGCTACAGGCAGTGGACGACCCCACCACCGCGTTCCTGCTGACAAACCCGAACCTCTTCAAGCCGGATTACACGGTGCCGCTGCGCAAGCCCGAGATGGAATGCCTCGGCGCCGGGGACCAAAAGAGCATCGTCATATTCGTCATAGTCTGCGTCTCGACCGCGGACAAGAAGATATCCCTCAACCTCAAAGGCCCGGTCGTCTTCAACGCCGCCAACATGAGGGCTATCCAGTGCGTCATAGACAGGGACGACTACCTATCGCACTTCGAGGTAAAGGTTTAGCCCGCTTGTTAATGGTCTCATAATTGTTCGGTTATCGGGTATCAGTTATCGATTATCGGTAAAAATACGTCTTTATCCTTCACTGATAACTGATAACGGTTAATAAGCCCCCTCCGCCTCCACAGACACTTGCCTTGCCATACCCCGGCGCTTTCTTCCCACAGGCGCAAGACCCTGCGCCGGGCAAAGGGCGCAAACGCAGGGTATTTCGTCAAAATAGCCGTTCACGGGTCATTAATTTGACGGACATAGCCCCCCTTTTGCCGTGCAAGTGCATGGAATTTCCCTGAAAATTTTAAAGAAATCGGATAAATGCCGATATATTTAATGTGGCATAGTTGTTGCAAATTCCAATCAAACAGGCGTAGCATCCAAGGAGACAGCAATGGATCTTAACGGCAAGACCATCCTCATAACCGGCGGCACAGGGTCGCTCGGCAAGAAGCTTACCAGAAAGATACTTTCCGTATACAGGCCGAAAAGGATAATAATCCTCAGCAGGGACGAGCTCAAGCAGTCGGAGATGATGATAAAGTTCTCCGACCCATGCCTGAGGTTCTTTATCGGCGACGTGAGGGATAAGGACAGGCTTTACCGCGCGTTTGACGGGGTCGATTACGTCGTCCACGCCGCGGCCCTGAAGCAGGTACCCGCGGCCGAATACAACCCCTTCGAGGCCATAAAGACCAACGTCCTCGGCGCGCAGAACATAATAGACGTCGCCATAGACACTGGCGTCAAGAAGATAATCGCCCTTTCCACCGACAAGGCCGCAAACCCGATAAACCTCTACGGAGCCACCAAGCTCTGCTCCGACAAGCTCTTCGTGGCCGGCAACTCCTACGCCGGCAGCAAATCCACAAGGTTCTCCGTCGTCAGATACGGCAACGTCGTCGGAAGCCGCGGCAGCGTCATCCCGTTTTTCATCAAGATGAGCCCCACCGGTGTGCTGCCGATAACGGACCCGAGGATGACCCGGTTCTGGATAACGCTCGACCAGGGGGCCGAGTTCGTGCTCAAGTCGCTCGCCGACATGAAGGGCGGGGAGATATTCGTCCCCAGGATCCCGAGCGCGGGGATAATGGACATAGCCGCCGCCGTGGCCCCGGAGTGCCGGACAAGGACCGTCGGGATAAGGCCCGGCGAGAAGCTCCACGAAACGCTCATCTCGGAGGACGACGGCAGGCACACGCTCGAATACGAGAACCATTACGTCATACAGCCGCAGTTCAGCTGGTGGGGCGCGGAGAGGAAGAACGGGGGCAGGCCCGTGCCCGAAGGCTTCAGCTACTCGAGCGACAACAACAATGTGGTGCTGAGCGTAGAATATATCAGGGATATCATCAAGGAGTTCCGCGACGGTGAAGAGGACGATATCTTACGGGCTGCAAACAATTGACGAAGACGACATAGCCTGCGTAGCGCGCGTGCTCGGCTCCGGGATGCTTACCCAGGGGCCCGCGGCCCCTGAGCTGGAGGACGCCATAACCGCGCATACAGGCGCCAGGTACGCCGTGGTATGCTCCAACGGCACGGCGGCCCTCCACCTCGCCTGCATGGCCGACGGCCTCGGAAGCCGGGACTCCGTAATAACCTCCCCCATTACATTCCTCGCAACGAGCAACGCCGCCCTCTACGTGGGGGCCAGGCCGGTCTTCGCCGATATAGACCCGGAGACCTTCAATATAGACCCCTCGGAAATCGAGAAGAAGATAGAGGACACCCACCGGGCAAGGGCGATAATACCCGTGCACTTCGCCGGGCTCCCGTGCGACATGGAGAGGATTTACGGGATAGCGCGCGAAAGGGGGCTTATCGTCATTGAGGACGCCTGCCACGCCCTCGGCGCGTCCTGGAAGGATAAGGACGGACAGTGGAGGGCCGTAGGCTCCTCTACTCACTCGGACATGACCGTATTCAGCTTCCACCCGGTGAAGACGATAACCACGGGCGAGGGCGGGGCCGTTACGACGAACGACAGGACGCTATATGAAAGGCTCAAGCTCCTCAGGAGCCACGGGGTTACAAAGGACGCAGGCAAGTTCATGACAGGCGACGCCCCTCCGTGGCACTACGAGATGCACGAGCTCGGGTACAACTACAGGCTTAGCGACATACAGTGCGCCCTCGGCTTGAGCCAGATGAAGAAGATCGGGAGGTTCATCGAAAGGAGGACGAGGATAGCGGAACTGTACACGTCCATACTTTCGAGGTACCCGTTCATGAAGCTCCCCGTCGTATCTTCCGGGTTCAGGAGCGCCTGGCACCTCTACCCGGTCAGGATAGCCTTTGACGAGATAGGTGTATGCAAGGCCGAGTGGTTCGAGATGATGAAAAAGATAGGGGTCAACCTCCAGGTGCACTACATTCCGGTCCACCTCCAGCCCTACTACCGCAGGCAGTTCGGCTACAGGGCGGGGGACTTCCCCGCGGCCGAGAGGTTCTACGAGACGGAGGTGAGCCTCCCCATCTACCCGCTCCTGACCGACGAGGAGGTCGGGGCCGTGACCTCAGGCATCTTATCGACCCTGGCCCACGCCTCAACCCTGAGCGCGAAGGCCGCGCGCAGACGGAAGGAGAAGAGGGCGATATGCTTCTGAAGGGTGTCTCCAAAAATTAGATATTTTTTCCGAGGTCGAGGCGGGGTGACAATAAAAAGCGGAGCATATATGCTAATATGTGAGCATTTTTATTTTCGCCATAACGAAGAGATCGGGGAAAAGAGCAATTTTTGTAGGCACCCTGAGACGAAAGGAGGCCGCCATTGAATATGCCAGGATGGGTATGTGAAGAGTGCGGGAGCGAGTTCTGGGGGTGGTCGTTGTGCCGCCGTCTGCCGTGCGGCGGGGTGAAGTCCTGTCCGGCCTGCGGAGGCGCGCTCGTATGCTCGCACAACGAGAGAAAAGACCCCGGCGGCGATAAGACCGCCGCGTGAGGTCCACGGCCTACACCGCCGCGGTCATCGGATGCGGGAGGGTGGCATGGATGCTCGAGGACGACCCCCTTGACTCCAAGCCCTGCACGCACGCCGGGGCGTATATCGAGCTTGCTAAGACAGGCAGGGTAGAGCTCGTTGCCGGCGCGGACCTCGACCGGGAAAGGCTCTCCGCGTTCGGGCGGAGATTCGAATCAACCTCCCTTTATTCGGATTACAGACAGATGCTCAAGGAAGTCCGTCCCGATATCGTCAGCGTCTGCGCTTACGCGGGCGACAGGTTCCGGATGGTCATGGACGCCGTGGAAGCCGGCGCGAGGGGCATATGGTGTGAAAAGGCGTTCGCCGCGTCGCTCAAGGAGGCCCGTGTGATGATCGAGGCCTGCGCCGGGGACGGTGTTGCGCTCATCGTCTCCCACATGCGCAGATGGAGCCCGCAGTACCAAAAGGCCAAGGAGATGATAGACGCGGGTGCCATAGGCAGGGTCGAGTCCGTCGTCTGCCGCTTCAGCGGGAGCCTCATACACACCGGCACACACGCCTTCGACGTTCTCAGATGGTTATGCGGCCCAATCGATTGGGTCGAGGGGAGGCTTGAAGACAGGGCAGGAGGCATGGTCTGGGACGCCCCCGTTGACCGCGGCGGCAGGGCCCTTATACAGTTCAGGGACGGCGCCTACGCCACCGTGCACGCCGAGACAAAGAACTACTTCATATTCGAGTTCGACGTGGTCGGCTCCGACGGGAGGATAAGGATTGGGAATAACGGCCTGCTCGAATACCATACTCCCAGGAAAAGCCGCAACAATACGGGTATAATGGAGTTATACCCGGAGCCGTTCCCGGAGTGCGAGGCGGGCAACGTCTGGACCGGGGCGCTGAAGAACCTCCTTGATTGCGTGGATGGCGCTCAAGAGAACCTGAACTCCCCGGAGGACGGGTATAACGCCCTTGAGATAGCCCTGGCGATACACCTGTCGGCACGGGGGTCTTCAAAGAGGATATACCTGCCGCTTGAGGACATGGAATTGAGCGTAAGGAGCAGATAAGGGATGAAAAAAATCATTCATATCGGAAAAAGGGCTGTAGGGCCGGGCCAGCCGGTCTACGTCATCGCCGAGATAGGCTCGAACCACGATTCAGACCTCGGAAAGGCGAAGGAGCTCATAACGGCGTGCGGGTACGCCGGGGCAGATGCGGTCAAGTTCCAGTCCTTCACGGCGGAGGGGCTTTTAAACCAGCTCATGCCGGATAAGGACGGCAAATGGGTCCCGCACCCGGCGTTCCCGGTGATAGAGAGGTTGACAGTGCCGGAGGAGTGGCACAGGACCCTGATGGATTTCTCGAAGAAAGAGGGGATAACGTTCCTCTCGGCGCCGTTCGAGGAGGAGAGGGCGCGGCTCTTGAACGACATCGGTGTGGAGGCGTTCAAGATAGCCTCCGGCGACCTCACCAACGAGCCGCTCCTCAAGCAGGTGGCCGCCTACGGCAAGCCCGTCATCATTTCCACCGGAGCGTCATATCTCCACGAGGTGAAAAGGGCGGTCGAGGTGATGGCGGGGCAGGGCAACCGCTCCCTCGCGCTCCTGCACTGCGCCTCGCTCTACCCGCCTTCTTACGGGGACGTGAACATACGCGCCGTGGCTACGATGAGAGAGGAGTTCGGGTGCCCGGTGGGTTTTTCCGACCACACCCCCGGCTCCGCCGTCCCTGTGGCGGCGGTTGCCCTCGGGGCCTCCGTCATAGAAAAGCACATCACGCTCGACAGGAAGGCCGCCGGGCCCGACCACCCCTACGCGATGGAGGTGGAGGAGTTCAAGGCGATGGTCACGGACATAAGGAATATAGAGAAGGCGCTCGGCGACGGCGTCAAGAGGCCCTCACCTGCGGAGGAGGGGGAGAGGATAGGGGCGCGCAGGTCCATATACGCAAGGGCTGATATCGCAAGGGGCACGGTGATATCCGGGGAGATGTTAAAGATAGTCAGGCACGCCTACGGGCTTGAGCCGAGGGAACTCGGTAACGTCATAGGCAAAAAAGCGGCCTCGGATATAGCGAGGAACATGCCCGTCAGGAAAGAAGACATATGCCTATAGGCGGAGTAAAAGAGGGTCTGCGCCCGATAGTGGCGATAATACAGGCGCGGATGAGCTCGACCCGGCTCCCGGGCAAGGTGATGAAGGAGATATGCGGCCATCCCGTCCTCTTCCATGTGGTCAACCGGCTCAGGTCCTCAAGGCTCATAGACCGCATCATGGTAGCCACCACAGTGGAGCCGTCCGACGGCGTCATAGAGCGATGGTGTGGGGAGAATAACGTCGAGTGCCACAGGGGGAGCCTCGATGACGTCCTTGAGCGGTACTACGAGGCGGCGCTGAAGACGGGGGCCGCTACCATCGTAAGGATAACCGCCGACTGCCCGCTCATAGACCCGGAGATAGTCGACACCGTCATCGGCAAGTTCGCGGAAGGCGGGTGGGACCACGCAGGGACGGAAGCGACCTACCCGGACGGGCTCGATACCGAGGTCTTCAGCTTCCGGGCGCTTGAAAAGGCGCACCAGGAGGCCCGCCTTGCCTCAGAGCGCGAGCACGTCACGCCGTACATCTGGAAGAACAAGGATATCTTCAGGGTCGTTGCGGTCAGGAACGCGGTAGACCTTTCATACATGCGCTGGACGGTGGACGACGAGCGGGACTTCACGCTGGTGACGCGGATATTCGAGGGCTTCGGGTGCGCTGACAGGGTATTCCACATGGGGGAGATAGTGGAGTTCCTCGACAGGAACCCGGAGATCCTGTCCATAAACTCCGCGATCATGAGGAACGAGGGCTACGCGAAGTCTCTCAGGGAAGACAAAACAGTAAGATGAGGTGAGGATATGAAGGTCGCTGACAGGACATTCCCGGTATCCGAGGACCTCTGGGCAAGGGCGCGGAGGCTCATACCCGCCGGCACGCAGACGCTCAGCAAGGGCCCCGACCAGTTCGTGCGCGGGGTCACGCCCAAGTACCTGAAGCGCGGCTCAGGCTCGCACGTCTGGGACGTGGACGGCAACGAGTACATAGACTACCCGATGGCGCTCGGCCCGATACTCCTCGGATACGGTTACGCACCGGTGAACGAGGCGGTAATAAGGCAGATAAAGGACGGCACCACCTTCACGCTCATGCACCCGCTCGAGGTGGAGGTGGCGGAGCTCCTTGCCTCCGTAATACCCTGCGCCGAGATGGTGAGGTTCGCAAAGAACGGGGCCGACGTAACGAGCGCCGCCGTGAAGGTGGCCAGGGCCTCTACCGGCAGGGAGCATATCGCGTACTGCGGGTATCACGGGTGCCAGGACTGGTACGCCGTTACGACGCCGAGGAACAAGGGTATACCGGCTGTCCTCAAGGGCCTCATGCACCAGTTCGAATACAATAAGATAGAGACCCTTGAGCGGGTCTTCGCCGAGAACCCGGGCAGGATAGCCGGGGTCATCATGGAGGTCCCCGGAAGCGACCCCGAGGTGGACCCCGCGACCGGCATGAACTTCCTCCAGATGGTAAGGGACGTAGCCCACAGGAACGGGGCGTTGTTCATACTCGATGAGATAGTCACAGGCTTCAGGTACTCCATAGGGGGGGCGCAGAAGCACTACGGAGTTACGCCGGACCTCGCCGCCTTCGGCAAGGGGATGGCCAACGGCTTCGCCATCTCGGCGATCGTCGGGAAAAGGGAGTTCATGAAGGAGCTCGACGAGGTCTTCTTCTCGATGACATATTCCGGCGACACGGTTGGTCTCGCGGCGGCAAAGGCCACGATAAACGAAATCCTCACAAAGCCGGTGATAGAGCATATATGGGAATTGGGTGCAAGGCTCCACAGCGAGGTGAACGGGTTCGCCTCGAGGCTTGGGGTCGATTTCAAGATATTCGGCAAGCCCCCCAGGGGCGGGCTCATGATAAAGAACGCGAAGGGCGAGGACGACCTTGTCCTCAAGAGCCTCTTCCTCCAGGAGACGGTAAAGCGCGGGATACTCTACGGCGGCCCGGTCTTCATAAGCTACTCGCACAGCGCGGAGGACGTCAAAAAGACGGTGGAGGCCTCCTGCGAGGCGATAGAGGCGCTCAAGAAGGCGTCCGAGAGCGCGGACCCGGCCTCGTTCCTCGAAGGCGAGCCGGTGGGGGTTGTATTCAGGCAGAGGAATTGAACAGTTTCGGCAACGGGTTCTTGAAAATGAACCACCCCGCAGCAAGCTAAGGGGTGTCTCTTTATACATCCCCTCCCTTGAGGGGAGGGTGATATCCTCTACACCCCCACCCATCCTCCCCCGTCAGGGGGGAGGAGATTTAAAATGACGCGGCAAGCCGCGGGGTGGTAGACCCTAAGAGAGAATAAAAAAAGGTTTCTTGAGATCATGATATCCGACATGAAGGTGCTTGTAATCGGCTGCGGCTCCATCGGGAGGAGGCACCTTAAGAACCTCAACTCCATCGGCGTGAGGAACTTCATCCTCTGCGACACGGACATGGGCAGGCTTAAGGAGGCCGGAGCCGTCATAACAGGGGACAGGCCTCTTCTTACGACGGACTTCAAGGAGGCGCTCTCAGCCGGCCCCCATGCGGCCGTTGTGGCCACGCCATCGTCCCTGCACCTGCACATGGGTCTTGAGCTTGCGAAAAGGGGGGTGCACATATTGATGGAAAAGCCCCTCTCCCACACTCTCGACGGGGTCGAGGAGCTTATCAGGGCGGTAAAGGACAGGGGCACGGTAGCCATGATGGCGATGTGCTACAGGTTCCATCCGGTTCTGCTCCACGTGAAAAACCTTCTCGATTCGAGTATACTTGGAAAGGTATACCACGCCAACTACTACGGAGGGCATTACCTCCCGGACTGGCACCCGAACGCTGACTACAGGAAAGAGTACGCCGCGCGCAAGGACTTAGGCGGTGGGGTGGTGCTAACGAGCATCCACAGCCTCGACAACATAAGGTGGTTTTTCGGCGAGCCTGAAACGGTCGAGGCTTTCATTGACAGGGTAAGCGGGCTCGAGATGGACGTTGAGGACATCGCGACCGGGATATTCAGGATGGATAGCGGTATCTACGTCAACTGGGCCTCCGACTTCCTCCAGAGGGCGAACCAGCACAGGATGGTGATAGCCGGGGAGAGGGGGACGGTCAGGTGCGATTTCCTCGACGGCACGGTTGAGACCTATCTCGCGGAGACAAAGGGGTGGACTATTGTCAAAGTCCCCTTTGAGGTAAACGGGATGTACGTGGCCGAGATGAGACACTTCCTCGAATGCGTCGGGAAAAAGGGCGGAGCCGTCATTGACCTGTCAGATGGCTACAAGACGCTCAAGTTCGCCCTAAAGGTAAAGGGGTCGGGTGAGAAAAGGCGTGGATAAGGAGATTCACGGCTCTGTCGCCTTCTGGAGCGAGGGCGGAAGCGCCATAGGGATGGGCCATGTAGCAAGGTCTATCAATATTGCGTTAGCCGTTATCGAGCGCGGCCTGTTGGCGCGCTTCCTCGTAAACGACGACGCGGCCGTGCGCGGACGCCTTGAGGATTTCGGGGTAGCTTACCGGATATGCGGATCTCACCCGGCGGCGGCCCCGGGGACTACAGACGGGGTGGTCGTGATAGATATTAAGAGGGACGTAAGAGAAGAGGTGCGGGAGTTGAAGGATATGGGCAGGAAGGTGGTCGTCATCGACAACCTGAGCGCCGCTGATATTGCGGATAAGACCGTCATCCCCTCCGCAATCGCGGCGGGGTCGCCGTTAAATGACAGCGTCCTTTCAGGCAAGGATTACGTCATAATAGGGGAGGGTTTCAGGCGGGTAAGGAAAGAGAGACGCAGGCCCGAATGGTGCCGTCCCCTCAAGGTGCTCGTCACAATGGGCGGGGCTGACCCGTTCCGTCTCACGGAAAAGGTCGTAGCGGCCATTGCCGGAATGGAAGGCATAGAGGCGACGGTAGTGCTCGGCCCGGCAAAGCGGATGACGGGTGAGCTTGAGGGGCTTATGAAAAACGCGCCGGAGCGGCTCAGGTTCCTTTACTCCGTCAAGGACATGGCTACACTCATGAGTACCGTCCATATCGCGTTCACGGCAGTAGGCACCACGGTCTATGAGCTTGCGTACATGGGGGCGCCGACAATGCTTATCGCCAATTACGCGGAAGACCTGGAGACACTTTCAGCGCTCGCGGAGACCGGGGCCTTTGTCAGCCTCGGCGTCGGCATTGGGGTGAGCGGGGAGATGATAAGGGGGGCGGTTGAAGAGTTTAAGAACAGCGCGGAGAGATACGCCTCCATGTCAGAGAGGGCCTCGGCCCTCATCGACGGCAACGGCGCATCGAGGGTGGCCGGGGTGATAGAGTCCCTGATTAATCCCCCCTCACCCCCCTTTACTAAAGGGGGGATTAAGGGGGGATTGCGGAGATAGCTATGGTGCTTTCATGGAACAGGGTCGATTCATTCAACGCCAACTTCACGTCGCCCGCGCTTACGGCCTATCGTCCGTGCCCGGTCTGCGGCTCGATACGGAGCGCGACGGTTACGGTATTCAACGGCTTCCAGTTCTTCACCGATTCGGCGCGGGAGCCCAAGAGGGCGGATGTTTGCCAGTGCCTTTGCCTTGATTGTTTTGCTATATACATGAACCCCGGGTACTCAAGCTACGGCTTCAATACGCTATTTGCCGAGGCAGGGTGCTCCTACGGCTCCACCTCCGGCAGGGCGGATGAGCAGAGGGATTGGCTTGAGAAGAGGGGGCTTCTCGCGGAGGGCGGGAGGGTCCTTGACGTCGGGTGCTACGACGGGGGGTTCCTCTCCAGGCTCCCGAAAGGCGTATTGAAGACAGGGGTCGATATAGACGGCCCCGCCATACTGCGCGGCAGGGAGAGGCACGCCAGCGCGGGGATAGAGTTCATCCACGGGGCCTTCGAGACCTTCGATATAGATGAGACCCCGGACCTTATAACCGCCTTCCACGTCCTTGAGCACCTGCCGAGGCCGGTGGAGGTGCTCAAAAAACTCAGGACGATAGCCCACGGGGAGACAAGGGCGCTCATAGAGGTCCCGGTGCTGGAGAACGGCGCCACGAAAGACATCAACGGCTTTTTCTCCGTCCAGCACATGACGCACTTCAGCAAGCAGAGCCTCGCCAACGCCTTGAGGAGGGCCGGATGGAGGGTCGTGGAGGCTCATGAATGCGCCGGCTACAACGGCTACAGGGTACTGGCAATGCCCGGCGATAATCCCCCCTTAATCCCCCCTTTAATAAAGGGGGGTGAGGGGGGATTAGTAAAAGGTGCGGGGGATGTCCCGCTTCTGCACGCGTATCTCTCCTCATGGCACAACGCGCTCTTTGAGGCCGGCAAAAGGATAGAGCGTACAATCGATACGAAGAGGTGCGTTGTATGGGGCGGCGGCATGCATACGGAGTTCCTCTACCATACGACGTCCTTTTTCCACGCAGAGCCTGAAAGGGAATACGTAATCGTGGACGGGGACAGGCTCAAGCAGGGCAGGTCGTGGAGGGGCATACGGATATACGATCCGTCCGCGCTTTCAGAGGTCGATTGGTCCGGCGCATCGCTTTTCATATCGAGCTACGGGAGCCAGAACGAGATGGTTGAGGCGGCCATCTCCATGAACGTCCCGCGGGAGAGGATAACAACGCTCTATGACGACGTAAGGGTATATTGAGGGGTCTGAAAATGAATCTGCAAATATCTCCAGACATAGAGCCGGAAGTCGAGACAGGGGCGTCGGTCATCGCGCGCATATTGAAAAAGCACGGGATCGATAGGGTCTTTACCTTCCCCGGAGGGACAATCGCCCCGGTATTCGAGGAGCTTATAAAAGAGGGGATAGAGATAATATGCGCTCGCCATGAACAGGGGGCCGGGTACATGGCCCTTGCCATAGCGAGGCTCACGAGGACCCCGCAGGTCGTCATGGTCACTTCAGGCCCGGGGGCCACCAACCTCGCTACAGTTGTAGCCGACGCGTACTTCGATTCCACCCCCCTGATAGCGATAACCGGGCAGGTGGGCACCGGGGAGCTCAAGAGCGGGAGGCGGGTCAGGCAGGTCGGTTTCCAGCAGGTGGATACCGTATCGATGATGGCCCCTGTTTCAAAGGCCGCGTTCCAGCCGGAGTCTCCAGAGGACCTCTACGTGGTGATGGAGGAGGCCATAGCCATCTCCACCGCAGGCCGCCCCGGCCCCGTGGTTGTTGACCTGCCGATGAACGTACAGAGGTCCACGGTTAAAGGCCCCTTGAGGCCTCGGGCAAGGGTCGCTTCAGCCAACCCGGCCATAGACCCCGAGACCCTTGAAGATGTGGCGCGGCTCATATCCGAGGCGAGCCGGCCGGTGATATTCGCCGGCAACGGGGTGCTCCTCTCCGGGGCCGTGGCGGAGTTGAGGAGGCTCAGTTACGGGCGAAATATCCCGGTGGTCATGAGCCTCTTGAGCGTCGGGGCAATGCCGTCAGGATCGCCCCTATCCCTCGGCTTCATCGGGCACACCGGCAACCAGTACGCCGGATGCGCCGTGCATAACGCGGACCTCCTCCTTGTCGTCGGCGCGAGGCTCGACGTCCGGCAGACGGGGACGCTAACCGACAGGTTCCTGAAGGAAGGCAAGGTCGTCAGGATAGACCTCGACACTTCGGAGCTCGACCACCCGAGGGTCGGCGCGGATATCAGTATCCACTCGGACGCGAGGGAGGCGCTCACCGGCATATTGAAGGCCCTGGAACCGAGGCCGATCAAAGACCTCTCGGCCTGGATGGAGAGGATCGAGGGATGGAAGAGGGAGTTCCCGCTCGCGTATGAGAAGAGCTCAAGGGTGCTGAAACCCCAGCAGGTTATTGAAACCGTAAGCAGGCTGACGTCCAACAGGAAGGCGATAGTGACCTCCGGGGTGGGCTCCCATCAGCAGTGGGCCGCCCGGCACTTCGACTTCGACTTCCCCGAAAGGGTCTGGCTCACCTCGGCGGGCCACGGCGCGATGGGCTATGACCTGCCGAGCGCCATAGGCGCGCAGCTCGCCAACCCCGACGCCCTCGTCGTATGCTTTGCCGGGGACGGCTCCATACAGATGAACATCCAGGAGCTACAGACGATAGTGGACTACTCCACCCCCGTAAAGATATTCGTCCTCGACAATTCGAGGCTCGCCCTCGTCTCCCAGTTCCAGCTCTTCAACTGGAAGACGGACCCGACGACCGGGAACAAGAAGAACCCGGACTTCGCGGCCATAGCAAAGGCCTACGGCATAA
>JACRNN010000042.1 GCA_016234955.1 Deltaproteobacteria bacterium
CCCTGGCGGAGAGGGCCTCCGTCTTTTCGGCTTCGAGCGCGTTTATCCCATAAAGTATGTTCTTGAACGTATGCTTGTCGAGCCAGACCTCCCCAGTTGCAACGGAGCGTATGCATTTTTTGAGAAGTTCCGGCTCGGTGTTGCTCAGGAGCACCCCGTTGAGCCTCTTTTTAAGTATCGTCGCCACAAGGGTCTCCCTGCCGCTGTTGGTGTCGAGGAGCACGAGGTGTATGTCCTTGCGTCCCTGTTCAAAGACCGGAAGGTAGTTATACAGGGTCAGGATGTCGGTCAGTATGACGTTCGGGGAGAAGTTCTCCAACTCCTTGACGGTGTATTTAGCGCCGGATTTAAGCACCCCGGCAACCGTTATATCACGCTCGTTCTCCAGAAGCCTTTGGATACCCTCGGAGAACAGACGGTTGCTGAGCGCAAGAATGACCTTTATGCCCATTGTTTTTTCGGTATGTTCCGGAAATAATGTTTTTTTAGCGATCATCCCGATATCACTGTTTTTTCGGCGTTCTGAAGCCCCTTTGGGTCTCGATATCCCAGGAGGGCACATTATTTTAGCATAGGGAGGATTATTGTCCATCTTTACTTGGAGCAAAACCTTCGCCTTCAGGCGAAGGTTTTAAGTACGCCCCGCAGGGCCGGAATATCCTCCGGCTTTAGCCGGAGGATATGTCTTAGGGGCTGATCTGCCACCATAGATAATGATGGATGCCTACGACCCGCCGCTTCAATAGAGCGCCTCTTAAAGCGCGGGCTGGATAACGGCGGGACAGGTTACCATGGCGTCACTTGATGGCGGCAAGGGTCTTTTTCGCTTCTTCCGACCCTATGTACTTATCGGATAGTTTAAGAGAAACTTGAAGTTCCTGCCTGGCAAGTTTCATGTCGCCGTTTTTGAAGTACGCCATGCCGAGGTGATAATGTATCTCCGGGAGGTCCGGCATCTTGGAGGCGCTGTCCTTGAGGAGCGATATGGCCTTGAGATACACGCCCTTCTTGTAGTATATCCAGCCGCGGGTGTCGGATATGCCGGGGTGGTCGGGTAGCTGTTCCTTGGCGGTCTCCGCGAGGGTGACGGCCATGTCGATATTGCCGCCGTGCTCGACGTATAGCCATGCGAGGTTGTTGGCCGCGGGCGCGAACTTCGGGTTTATGGCGAGGGCGGCCTTGTAGTTCTTTATGGCCTCGTCGTACTTGCCCTGTTTTTCGTATATTATGCCGAGAAGCATATACGGGGGCAGGAGCTTCGGGCTTATCCTGACCGCCTCGTTATACTGCTTTATCGCGTCGTCGATGGAGCCCCCTCTTGAATAGATGCCTCCGAGGTCCAAGTAGGCGTCGAACAGGTCGTTTTTCAGTTCTATGGCCTTCTTCAAGGACTCCTCAGCCCTCTTTGAATCCTTCGTTACTATATATACCCGGCCGAGGAGGTGGTAGAGCATGGGGTTATCCGGATATTTTTTAATCTGTGCGTTGACCCTGTCAACGGCCTTCTGGGGCTCCTTGTCCATGATATGGCTCGTCGTGATGAGGCCGAGGGCTTCCACGAGGTCGGGTTTTATCGACAGGGCCTTTTCAAACTGCTCTATGGCGGACCTGTTCTTTTTCTGCATCTGGTAGACGAGCCCGAGCCTGAGATACCCTCTCGGGTCCTGCGGGTCTCTCTTTATAACCTTCTCCAAGTACTGTCTGGCCTCATCAGGTCTGGACTGCTGGAGCCTTATCTCGGCCATGATGACGTTGGCGCCCGGGTGGTCAGGGTGTTTTTCCAGCACCTTCTGCACCTCTTCCGAGGCGAGCTTCAGGTCTTTGGACCCGAGGTGCATGGTGGCGAGCGCGAGCCTGGCGCTATCCATTTCGGGGGAGAGCCTCAGCGCCTCGGCGAGCTCGGCCTGCGCGGTGTTGATATTGCCGATCGCCTGATAGGCGATCCCGAGGTAGAGGTGGCTGTCCGGGAGGCCGGGTTCGTCCTTTACCGATTTTTTCAGGTCTTCAATGGCGTCGTTTGCCTTGTTCTCCGACAGACGCAGACGGCCTCTCAGGTAAAGGCCGTACGGGTCGTTGGGGTGGTTCTTAAGGATATCTGATATCTCGGCGGACGCCTCCTTGTATTTTTTTTCGTCGAGCAAAAGGCCGGCGAGTTTCTGCTTCAAGGCAGTGTTGTTCTGTACCTTGTCCGCGCCCTTCCTCAAGATATCCTCGGCGTTCTGCCGCCTGCCCGTGGCGACGTAGAATTCGCTCAGTATAAGGTATCCGTCCGGCTTATCCGGGTTCGCGGTTATTAAGGCCTCGAACGCCTTTTCAGCTTCCGTGATCCTCCTGGATGCGACATAGAAGTTGGCAAGCCCTAAGAGGGCGTCGCGGTTCCTGGGGTTGAGCTCAATGGCCCTCTTAAGCTCGGCCTCGGCCTCGGAGGCGTTGCCCTGCCTGAAATACAGGCTGGCGAGGGCGATCCGAGGCTCGATAGAGTCCTTTTTCAAGGAGATGGCCTTTTGATAACTGCTCCTGGCCGATGCCGGATCGTTGCTTGACAGATATATTCCGGCGGCCGCCATGTATGGCTTTATGGCGTCGGGATGGGCCTTGATAACATCTTCTATGGCGGATATGGCTTTACCGAAGTCCTTTTTCCCGGCAAGGGATGCGGCCAGGAGGACCCTGGCATCCATGTTCCCTTTGTCCTTGTCGAGCACGGCCTCGGCCTCTGCAATGGCCTTGTCGAATTGGCCGGTCAGGAGATAAAGCTCACCGATCCTTGAATGGGCGTCGAGTATGGACGGGTCGAGCCTTACGGCGATATTGAGCTCCTGGAACGCGTTCTGGAGGCCTGTTTGGCCTCCGATCTTGAGGTACGCAAGGCCGAGATTATAGTGCGCCTTTGCGTTTTTATTGTTTATCTGTATGGCGTTCTTGAACTCGATGGACGCTTCCCTGTATTTCGATTCATCGAGATAGGCCATGCCCTTCTGCATATACTTGGCGGCCTTCTTCTCCGGGCTTGCGGTGCATGAGACCAGAGAGATGAGGACAAGGGCTGTTAGAAGAGGTGTTATCAAGTAATGTTTTTTTGAACTATTCACGATTTTTGGGTTTCCTCATTTTTTTGTCTCGCCTTGAATCTCAGGACGGCCCGGGCTATTCCGGTTTGGATTTAAGATCGGTCTCGATGCCTTGTACATGCATAGCGAGCGCGAGGCCCGCGACTTTGGCTTTCGGGGTTATGCGAGCGAATAGGATTAGAGACTTTCTTAAGGGTGCTTCTAAAAATTGCTCTTTTCCCGATCTCTTTGTTAGGGCGAAAATAAAAATGCTCACATATTATCATATATGCTCCGCTTTTTATTTTCACCCCGCCTCGACCTCGGAAAAAATATCTGATTTTTAGAGGCACCCTTAAATGTCTAATACCCAGCGGATTGGGTCTGGGGAGTTTCAACGGAGTGTCTGCCGCAACCCGTCCGCTATATCAGGGTGGGGAGGAGGCGGCAAACAAACCATCCCGAGGATTAAGACCCGAGGGGCTTCAGAACCTTGAAAAAATGAACCCTCCATGAGCGCAAAGAACCCCGGGGTTTCGGAACGCAAATAATGAACCCTCCACGGACTTAAAGAACCCCGGGGTTCTTAGAGCGCTAAAACATCAAGGTCTCTAAAAGCCCCGGGGTTTCAGAATGGTAAGAAACAACGCCCGCAATCAGAATCTTCCGCTATCTATGAGGGAGCACCCTGATTATATCCGATGGGTCGATACAAGTCAACGGAATACGGGGTACTTATATGCGTAGCCGGGCTATGATGCCCTGCCCTTATTAACTCCCCGTGCCGTAATTGGCCGCAAGGTAGTCTTCTATCGCCTTCATTTCGGCCTCATTTACCGGGCAGCCGAAGGTCTTTACCATCTTTTTCACCGTGGCGGACCATTTGGCCTTTGGCATTTTAGGCTGCATGTTTATGTAGTCGGTGCTGTGGCATACGTTGCAGTTGCCCTCCACATATTCCTTGCCCGGTCCGTCCTTGAGCGGGGTTGTGATATCGGGCAGGGTGATCGATTTGGCGGTCCCTGTCACGACCGTGTCTTTCGCGCCCTTGTCCTGGGCGTAGACGGAACCGGCGGCAAAAATCAATATCAAGAAAAAAAGAAGTTTTTTCATATGGTCTCCTATATTACGTTGACCTCTATTTTTTCTATCTTATTCCAGAGATACCCGGCGGGGTTCCAGAGGCTCTCGGAGGGCTGGGACTCTCCGATGCTGTTCGTGGCCTTTGCCATGACCGTATATTTGCCGGGCTTCTCCGGCTTCCATGAGTGGAACCACTGCACCCAGGAGTACTTGCCGAGGTCGCGGCCGAGCCTGGCCGTATTCCACGTCTTGCCGCCGTCGACCGAGACGACGACGTCCTTGACGCCGTACCCGCCTGAGAACGCCACGCCCATGACCTCCACGGGCGTTTTCGCCTTCAGGCCGGACCCCTGTGTGGGCGTCACTATGACGGACCTCGTGGTCATGCGGTTTATAGGCACGGTCTTTTTCGGGGCCGTCCCCGGCTCCACGCACCCGCATGCGTTATCGGGTATCCTGTACGCGGGCTTCATCCAGAACTCCTCGAAGGTCTGGGTTATTACCTTTATATCGGTCAACGCCTTCACCCAATATGTGGCGTACCAGCCCGGCACGACGAGCCTCGCCGGGAATCCGTTCAGCATGGTGAGCGGCGCCCCGTTCATCTCATATGCGACGATGATGTCGTCCTCTATAGCCTTGTCGACGGGAAGGCTCTTTACGAAATCCGGCACTGTGGGAAGCGGCCCCGAATCGAGTCCGTTGAAGGTGACGTCCACAGACCCGGCCTTTATGCCGGCGGCGTTGAGGACGTCCTTGAGGCGGGCCCCGGTCCAGGTGACGTTACCCATGGCGCCGTTATCCCACTGTCCTCCCGGGACACGCGGTTCAAAAAAGCTTCTGCCGTTGCCGGAGCACTGGATGACCGCGGTGTAGCTCACCTTCTCAAGCTTCTTCAGGTCATCCATCGACAGTTGGAGTCCCTTGTCCGTGTTCCCGCCGATATTGAGCCTCCACTGGCTCAGATCCACGGACGTCGGGATGTTCGCAAGATGCCACCTTACGAAGAGGGCCTCGTTGGGCGTTAGCAATTCCTTGAAATAATGTAGCGGCGTCTCAAGTTGCGGCGGTCTCGATGTGAGCAATATCAGGTCCGTCTTTTCAGGAAATCTTACAAGTTTTTTTTCGTCCGCAAAGATGTTCGCCGGCCAACTCCCCATCGCCGCTGTCGCGGTAAAAACACCTACAGTTTTCAGAAAAAGCCTTCTTGTGAACCATTTATCCATAGACACCCTCCTTTCTTGCCGCGAATATAGCATTTCACAAAATCTTTTACCAGCTTAAAATTTGAATTTAGCGTGTGCGTAAAAAGCCGTTTTCAGCCGCTCTTCGGACAGGCGTCCATCTTGAAAATAATCCGTTACAGCGGAGCGGCATTTGCCGGCGCGCGAGCAGAAAAAGATTGTGTAATCCGCAAGCTCTGGTATAATCGCATCGGTTTTCCCGCAGTCTGAGAAAGCCACTCTCACCCGGTGTGAATGTCCTGTGTTAAAGACAATGGCTGAAGCCGACCTTACGATAAGGCAGAGGATAGCCGCGGCCCTCAAGGGAGGGATGCTCACCTCGAAGGACATCTCCATGGCCGTTGGCATCAGGGAAAAGGAGGCGATAGACCACCTCGACCACGTGGCGATAACGGTCAACCGCGCCGGCGGCGCGGAGAGGTTCGTGGTGGAGCCTTCAGTGTGCCGCTCCTGCGGCTTCGTGTTCAAAAAGAGGGAGAGGCTCAAGACCCCGAGCAGGTGCCCGGTCTGCAGGTCCGAGGAGATAACGGAGATGAGGTTCGGGATAGTGGAAAGATAAAGGTTTAAAATACCGGTTTTCAGAGGTGACGATGAAGAAATGCGCTCTGCTGTTACTACCTTTTTTTTCACTGTTGCTATGTGCCGGCACGGCCCTCGCGGAACCCGGCATCGACTTGACGCTCGGCGCCGGGACACGGGTCGATAACCTCGACTGGAACATAGCCGGGGACTCAACCGGGGCCAGCCCCAACGTCCTCTCCGAACTCAGGTGGAAAAAACTTGAGAGCTATCAGGTGAAGGCGAAGGCCGACGCGAAGCTCCACCTCGTCTATATGCGCGCGACCATGGACTACGGCTGGATCAATAGCGGCGTAAACCAGGATTCCGATTACCTCGGGAACAACCGCACCATCGAGATATCAAGGTCCAATAACGGCGCGGACGGCGGCAACGTATGGGACGTGACGGCAGGGGCCGGCATAAGAAAACATTACGCCGCCGGAAGCGGCTGGTTCGACATAATACCGATGCTCGGGGCTTCGTACAACAGGCAGAACCTGAGGATGACGGACGGGTTTCAGACCATACCGCCCACCGGCTCCTTCTCCGGGCTCAACAGCACCTACAACGCCAGGTGGTTCGGCCCCTGGGCCGGGATGGATTTCATGGGCGCGTTTGAGGCATGGACCTTTACCGGCTCGTTCGAATACCACTTCCTGACCGATTACAAGGCCGATGCGGACTGGAACCTGAGGGACGACTTCCAGCACCCGGTAAGCTTCGAGCACACCGCCGATGGCAGCGGCGTGGTCGTGTCCCTTGGCGCGGACTATGCCCTGAGCAGGAGGTGGTCGGTGAACGCCGCCTTCGACATCCAGAGCTGGCAGGCCCGACGCGGGACGGACAGGACGTTTTTTACCGACGGCACCACCGCGGATACGCGTTTGAACGAGGTCAACTGGAACTCTTACGCGTTCACGGTCGGGATGAAGTACGGTTTCTAACAGGCTGCTGAAAAAGCCCATCTGCTTCGTTGTCTTCGTCGCTCGTCACTGCGGCGTACGGAAAAAGTACGCCTCATTCCTCGCTCCTTGACGCCTCCGGGGCACCCACGCCAG
>JACRNN010000110.1 GCA_016234955.1 Deltaproteobacteria bacterium
GGAATACGTGCGGATAGATGATATCATAGTTATCCGCCCCGGAGAGAAGATACCGGCGGACGGGGTCGTCATAGAAGGGTCGTCCTCTGTTGACGAGAAGATGTTGACAGGGGAAAGTATCCCTGTTGAGAAGAGGATCGGCGATGAGGTCATAGGGGCGACGCTGAACAAGGTCGGCATGCTTAAGTTCAGGGCAAAAAGGGTTGGGGCCGAGACTACCATTAGCCAGATAATAAAGCTGGTAGAGGAGGCCCAGGCCTCTTCCGCGCCCATACAGAGGATAGCCGACCAGGTCGCAGGGTATTTCGTGGTGTTGGTTGTAGCGGTCGCGTTCCTTTCGTTCTTCGGGTGGTGGATAGGAGGGAATTTTCCACAGGGATTATTGGCTTTTATAGCCGTGTTGATCATAGCCTGCCCATGCGCCCTCGGCATAGCAACCCCTGCGGCCTTGATGGTCGGAGTAGGCAAGGGCGCAGAGGCAGGGATACTAATAAGAGGCGGCGAATACCTTGAGCGCGCGCAAAAACTTACGATAGTCGTTTTTGACAAGACCGGAACCCTTACAAAGGGAGAGCCTTCGGTAACGGATATACTTGGTTTTAGCGAGTCTGAAGATAATGTCCTTTTATATGCGGCCATAGCCGAGAAGGGTTCCGAACACCCGCTTGGAGAAGCCATTTTAAAGGCCGCCAGGATGAAGGGCCTGGATATTCCCGACCCGGAGTCCTTCGAGGCCGTACCCGGCCACGGCGTAAAGGTCGGTTACAAAGGCGAGACCGTCCTTTTAGGCAACAGAAGGCTTATGGAGAAAAATGGGATAGCCGTCGGAAGCTTTGAGGAAAAGCTTGAAATCCTTGAAGAGCAGGGCAAAACAGCGATGTTGATCGCAAACAAGAATAATGTCATCGGGATTATCGCGGTTGCCGATACGATTAAAGACTACTCGCTTGCCGCAGTGAACGCTCTTAAAAGGGAGAAGATAGAAGTCATAATGCTCACCGGCGACAATGAAAGGACAGCCAGAGCGATAGCCAGGCAGGCGGGGATAGAAAAGGTTATTGCGAACGTGCTCCCGGGCGATAAGGCGGGTGTTATAAAAAAATTACAGGGAGATGGCAATGTGGTCGCGATGGTGGGCGACGGCATCAACGACGCACCCGCCCTGGCCCAGGCCGATATAGGTATCGCGATAGGGAGCGGCTCGGATGTGGCAAAGGAGACAGGCGGGATTATACTTATAAAGGATGATATCAGGGACGTCTATGCGGGTGTTAAGCTTTCGAAGGCAACGATGAGGAAGATAAAGCAGAACCTCTTTTGGGCGTTCATATACAATTCGATCGGCATCCCTATAGCCGCGCTCGGTTACCTGAATCCTATCATAGCCGCCGCGGCGATGGCTTTGAGTTCGCTTTCGGTAGTTGCCAATTCGGCTACATTAAAGACCTTAAGGATCGAGGTTCCGGAGAAATGAAGAAGATATTGTGGCTCTGTCCAGCCTTTAACGCCCTTCTGATACCGGTTGCCGCGTTGCCGCGGGCGCGCTCTATCCGTTTTCAGGGGTCCTCCTGAACCCGATGCCCGCGGCCGGGGCCATGGGGTTTTCTTCCGTGAGCGTCGTGGCCAACGCCCTGCGGCTCAAGCGGTTCAAGACGGTGTTCTGATCCAGCATCCTTTCAAGAGGATATTCCCATGGGAAGGCTTAAGAACAGGATACTCGCAAAGCTCCTTACGAGGTTCCCGAAGCTCCTCGACAGGATAGTCGCCGCCACCCCCGCAACCGCGGTGAAGGGGACCGTGCCCTGGACGCCCGTAAAGAAGCGGCTGAAGGATTCAACTGTGGCGCTCGTGACCACGGCCGGGGTGCAACTCAAGGGCCAGCCGTTGTTTGACATGATGGACAAGGACGGGGACCCTACGTGGAGGGGACTGCCCTCCGACACCCCTAAAGAGGCGTATACGATCACCCACGACTACTACGACCACACGGATGCGGATAAGGACATCAATATCGTCTTCCCCATAGACCGCCTCCGCGAGATGAGGGACGCGGGGCTCATAGGCGGGCTTGCAAGGACGAACTACGGCTTCATGGGCCATATAGACGGGGCGCACATGGAGACGCTCGTGAAAAAGACCGCCCCGGAGGTCGCAAGGAGGCTCAGGCGGGAGGGCGTCGACGTCGCGCTACTGACCCCCGGGTGAGGGCTTTGTAATCGGTCCGTGGGGCTGATACAGAGAGAGATAGAAAAGATCGGGATACCGACCATAAGCGTCTCCATAGTCAGAAGGTTTACCGAGGAGGCCGGGGCGCCGAGGGCGGTATTCCTCAAGTGGCCGATGGGGCATCCGCTCGGAGAGCCGGGCAGGAAGGACGTGCAGACAACGGTGCTCAAGAGCGCGTTCAACGCCCTTGAGACTATAAAGGAGCCCGGCACGATCATAGACCTGCCTTACAGGTGGAAGAGGTACGAAGACCTGAAGAGATGACACTCTCCCGCCGGTTTTAATTTGAGAATTCCCTGTAGCTTGCTACAGTGTTTCTTTATAAGACCCTCCCCCTTGTAGGGGGAGGGCATGGGTGGGGGTGAAAACAATCCTTCACCTTTTGAAACTTCACCCTCCCCTCAGTCCCCTCCCGTCGAGGGAGTGGAAGTTTAAGGAGATAACCCGTTGCTTGCGGTGGGGTGTTTTATTCAACGTGACGTTGCGCGGGGGCAGGCCTGCGGCATGGAAGCGTCGCGTATCGAAGATGGAAAAGGGGCCCATAAAGCCCCCTTTTCATTTAAGGGTCATCGAACCGGCGCCTCTGCGGGTGGACTTTGCCGTCTTTTTATTGTATAAGATATCTTCCGCGCGCTTCGGCGATTCTCCGGTAATTTTAAGGGACGGCTCAAATGGCGATGGGGGGTAAAAGGGTCTCGGTTGTCATGCCCGTATACAACGAACGGGAGTACATATCGGAGATAATCAGGAGGGTAAGGGCTACCGGCATAGCGGATGAGATAATAGCGGTGGACGATGCCTCGACCGACGGCACCTCCGGTATACTCGACGGGATAAAGGAGGGCTGGGACGGCCGCGCCTGCGCGCTTACGGTATTGCGCCACAGGAAAAATTCCGGGAAGGGGGCCTCGGTCAGGCTCGGGGTTCGCCACGCCGCGGGGGATATAATCATAATCCAGGACGCGGACCTCGAGTACGACCCCGGTGATTATGAGAAACTCCTTTGGCCGATAGTCGAAGGAAAGGCCGACGTAGTCTACGGTTCGAGGTTCATGCGGGGGGCCAAAGGGGTGCGCTCATTCCTCCATATGTCGGGCAACAGGGCGCTGACCGTTTTCTCCAATGTCCTTGCCGGCGTAAGCTTGAGCGACATGGAGACGGGCTATAAGGTCTTCAGGGCCGAGGTGATAAAGGGGATCGATATCGAGTCCGACAGGTTCGGCCTTGAGCCGGAGATTACCGCCAAGGTGGCCAGGAGGGGCTTCAGGATCGAGGAGTCCCCTATCTCTTACGCTGGAAGGACCTACAGGGAAGGCAAGAAGATAAAATGGAAGGACGGGGTCGCGGCCCTCTGGCATATAGTGAGGTTCAACCTCTTCAGCAAGGACGGGACGGCAAGATGAAAATATCGTATAAGCCGCCCCGCTCGATGGCAACGGCGCTGGCCCTGGCGCTGGTTTTTATCGTGGCGCGGCCCCCGGGGGGCTGGGCGCTGTCCAACGATGAGGAGGCGAACATCAGGGTCTACGAGGAGGCGGGCCCGGCCGTGGTGAACATAGTCAGCACGGCGGTATCATACGATTTTTTCTACAACCCGGTGCCCTCGACCGGGACAGGCTCGGGCATCATAGTCGACACTGAGGGCTATATCGTGACAAACTACCACGTCGTTGAGGGGGCCAAACGGCTCGACGTCACCCTCTTTGACGGCGGCAAATACAAGGCCGAGGTGGTCGGGACAGACCCCGGCGACGACCTCGCGGTGATAAAGATAAAGGCCCCCCGCAATAAGCTCAGGACCATACCGTTAGGGGACTCTTCGACCTTGAAGGTGGGGCAGAAGGTACTTGCCATAGGCAATCCGTTCGGCCTTGAAAAGACGCTTACCGCAGGCATAATAAGCTCGCTCGGAAGGACCATCAAGGCGGCCAACGGCAGGCTCATAAGGGGGATAATACAGACGGACGCGGCGATAAACCCGGGGAACTCGGGCGGCCCGCTCCTGAACAGCGAAGGAAGCGTCATCGGCGTCAATACCGCCATCTTCAGCCCCGTTGGCGGCAGCGTCGGCATAAGCTTTTCCATCCCCGTAAACACCGTGAAGAAGGTCGTCCGCCAGCTCATTGAAAAGGGCTACGCGCAGAGGCCCTGGCTCGGGATAACCGGGCAGAACATAGACGCGGACGACGCCAGGCTTCTGGGGTTTTCTACCGGCGGGGTGCTCATAGCCGACGTCTTCAGGCGACCTCATAGTGGCCGTTGAAGGCAGGACCGTCAAGTCGATGGATGAGCTTAACGGGTACCTGGAGGAGTTGGAGGCTGGCCGGACTGTAACCGTTGAGGTGCTGAGGGACAACAGGGCGGTTGAAGTAAAGGTGAAGCTCGAGGTGATGCCGGGTGGAGGGTGAGACGGTCTCTGCCTAAACGCATTTTAATGTTTCATTCGGGTATGATTTCTATTAAACTTGCTTTGCAGGCTATGAAAGTAAGTTCCTTCTGATACCACGGAGCAAGCTCCGGGGTGGTTTATTCAGGAAGGGTAAAAATTAGTAATAAATGACTTGACATTCTACGGTATGTAGAATTAAAATCGTTGAACATGCATAGCGAGCGCATTCCCCGTAGCTTGGCTTAGGGGTCAAGCGAGCGAATAGAAATAGATACTTCCTTATATGTCGAAGATTCCTCGCAGCTTGGCTAGCGGGGAGCTTCAAGGTTGCGGAAAAAGTCCCTGATAGTCATTGAGAAGCGATTTCACGCGATGAAACATCTATGAAAAAAAGGAGATGAAATGAACAGAACGATACGTCCGGTAAGCATCGGCCTCCTGCTCGGCATCCTCGGGCTCTTGTTCGGGATTTTCTGGGCCATGTATATAACGGTCAATCACGAAAAGATACATGCGGCGTTCAGCGAAAGCGCCGGGGCCGCTAAAGGCCGCCTCCACGCCCCGGAAGGGCATGGCAAAGACGCCGGCGAATCCCATGACCACGGCGGCTCAGTGGGCCATGACTCCGGCCCGCACGCCCATGACTCCGCCGGTGCGCATGAAGGGGACGCCGCACATATGACGGATGAGAAGTCCGTGGATGAGGCCGCACCCGCGGATATGCACGCCCACGGTATGAAGGCGACCCACAATGAAGACCCGGCGGCTGCCGCCCATGAAAGGCTTGCAAGGGGGCACATCCACGCGATGGGTCTGGGTATTCTTACTATAAGCGTATCGCTCGTAATCTCCCTGACGGCGGCCCCCAACACCCTGAAAACTCTCGCCTCCGCGTGTCTCGGAGTAGGGTCGCTCTTATATCCGTTTGCATGGATAATCATGGGCTACAGGACCCCTTCCATCGGGGTTGAGGCCGCACAGGAGTCCGTCTTCCTGATAGCGGCCGTGAGCATAGCGTTGGTGCTCGCCGGGCTTTTCATCTGCCTCTTCTACCTTTTGAAGGGGATGGTTGGAGGCGGAGAAAGCGCGTAGCAAACGCGAGGCCCGCGGCTTGCGGAGGGCATAGATCATGAGGCATAAGAAACAGGCATAAGAAACTTCTTGACAGGGGGTATGCATTGCAATTAAGATAGGGGCCTAAAAACAGTGGGCGTCTACATAAAATGGTCTTCCGTGACTGACGGAATCAAGGTGGGACACCACCGTGGAGCGGGAGATATATCTGCAAGCCGACCGTCTGGGTAAAACAAGAGTCTTTATGCAAGAAAGACTCGTTTTGCCTTGACGGTTTTTTATTGCCGTAACGCAAAGAAAAACTTGACTGCCGCGGCCCGGCAGAGTATCAACTCAAGACCTCTATAAAGTTATGGGATTAAAGACATTCGACAGGGGTATACACCCCGAGTACTACAAAGAGCTCACCTGCTCGAAGGCCATAGAAAAGGCCGTCCTTCCGAAGGTCGTGACGATCCCCCTTCAGCAACACGCCGGTGCGCCGTGCGAGCCGCTCGTCAAAAAGGGCGACATCGTGGAGGAAGGGCAGAAGATAGGCGACGTAAAGGCCTTTGTCTCGGCGCCCGTCCACGCCAGCATAAGCGGCAAGGTCAAGGACATAGAGCTCTGCCAGCACCCCAACGGGGTAAGGGTCCCGGCCATAGTCATAGAAGGCGACGGCAGGGAGAAGGACTGGGGGGCCGGCGCGGCAAGGCCCGACCTTTCGGCGTATTCCCCTGAAGCCATAAGGGAGGCCGTGCGTGAGGCCGGCATAGTGGGCATGGGAGGGGCCGCGTTCCCCACCTCCGTAAAGCTCTCGCCCCCGAAGGGCAGGGCCATAGATACGGTGCTCCTGAACGGCTGCGAGTGCGAGCCGTACCTGACCGCCGACCACAGGATGATGGTCGAGGAGCCCGAGAAGGCCGTCTTCGGGCTCAAGGCCCTCATGAAGGCCACAGGGGCGTCA
>JACRNN010000065.1 GCA_016234955.1 Deltaproteobacteria bacterium
CCTCCGGGCATAGCCGCGCGTAATCTTCGATATATAAGGAAGTATCTATTTCCATCATCGAAAAAATGAGTTCTCGCTCAAGCCTGCCCGATGCCTTTCCGAGCGGGGTTTCGTACCAGAAGTCATATTTTTGTGGGTCCCAAAGTGGCATAAAATGTTCTTGGCTGAATTCCCGAAGAGACTTTCATCAGGCTATTCGATCTTCTTTATCTTCAATGCTTTGAGGATCGTCTTTTCATAGAATGGCTCGCTGACGCCTTTTTTCATCTTGCGCAGGAAATACTTTTCGAACCCGACCTTGGCGAGGTGAACCCAACGGCCCTTCTTCGCCCAGGTCACATCGCGCGGCGGCATCTGCGGTATTGCCACGAACGCCACGCCGGTGTCGCCCATATCCGCAAGGCAGATCGCGTTCCATGTGGCTTTTGCGCAGACCGGCTCTCCTTTTATGGACGCCTTTATGTTCTGAACCGCGGCAGCCACCATGCTCTCGATCATGAAGCCGGTCTTTGGAACGCCAACCGGAAGAGGCGTTGCTTCCGGAGGCGCTATGGCGATGCACACCCCTACGGAGTAGATGTTGGGGTATCTGGGCGACCTCTGATGGGCGTCTACCATAACGAAGCCCTTGGGGTTGCAGAGCCCCTCGACACCGGCTACCGCGTCCACTCCCTTGAAGGAAGGGATTATCATCGAGTACTTGAACGGGAGCTCCTTTTCGCCCTCGCCGAGGACCTCCACAACCATCCTGCCCCGCTCCACCCTCTTTATCCTCGCGTTCGTAAGCCAGCTTATATGCCGCTCCCTGAACTCGTGCTCGAGCAGGCTTTTGGAGTCCCCGACCCCGGCAAGGCCCATGTGCCCGATATAGGGCTCCGGGGTTATGAAGGTCATCGGGACCTTCTTGCGTAGTTTTTTCTCCCGCAGGTCCGCGTCGAGTATGAAGCTGAACTCATAGGCCGGGCCGAAGCAGGATGCGCCCTGTGCGGCCCCTACTATCGCCGGGCCCGGGTCCTCGATGAACTTAAGGTACTGGTCATATGCCCTCTCCGCGTGGTCTACCGTGCATACGGACAGGGTGTTTTTCTCGGGGCCGAGCCCCTCGACCTCTTCAAAGGCGAGTTTAGGCCCCGTGGCTATCAAGAGGTAATCGTAGGGAACCACGGTCCCAGCCGCCGTCGTGACCTCGTTTTTTTGCGGGTCTATCCTTTGGGCCGCCTCCGCGATAAGGACGATACCCTTTTTCTCAAGGCAGGGCCGCAGAGGAAAACTTATGTCCTTGCGTTTCCTCCACCCCACCGCAACCCACGGGTTTGAAGGTATGAAGTGAAAGTCCTCGGTGTTGGATATCACCGTCACCTGGTGCGAAGCGTCGAGGGCCTGCTTCATCTCATACGCCGCCGGGAGCCCGCCTGTGGAAGCGCCGATGATGACGACCTTTGCCATATCCCCACCTCCTCGGTTTAGACGTGCGCTGAAAATGGGTTTTCTGGGGGAAACTTTCTATAGAAAGTTTCCCCCAGACCCCCTTGAAGCTTCCCGCGGCTTGCCGCAGGGAATCTTCGACATATTAAGGAAGTATCTATTTCTATTCGCTCGCTTGCCCCCGCAACAAGTTGCGGGGGATACGCTCGCTATGCATGTTCAAAGACTTATAGTTACCGAAATCAACAAGCGCTGTGTGCGGGCTCCCGGCGGATAATGAGACCTGCCTCTTTTAAGAGGGCCGGCAACAGCTCTTTGCGCCGAGCGACTTGAGGAGCCACATCATCGGGCACCAGTTCGTAAAGAACGACTGGAACAGGTTTAGCCCCACGAACGCGGTGAAGAGGAGCCAGTACTCGGAGTGGACCCTTGAAAGCACGAGCGAGGCGATGATGAAAATTCCGGCTATTATCCTTAAAGACCTCTCTATGTCCATGATCAGTACCTCCTGATTTATCTTTTTGCGGGTTTAGCGTCCGGTCATGCCGATTCGTCACTGATTATACCCTTCTTTTCCGTCCTTTGCAGGGCAGGCGCCCGATAATCCTTATAAGATTAAGCCGGAGGGCGCCCCTGCGGCGGGACTTGAGCGGCCTTACTTTTTAAGCCTCTTTGCCAGGCGTTTTGTCTCCTCTATCTGCTCCATGAGGACGGCATTCATGAGGGAGCACGCCTCGACTATCTTCGGGTTATTTATCCGGTAGTAGATGTTGACCCCGGCGCGTCTGGCCGTTACGACCCTTCTCTGCCTCAATACCGCCAGGTGCTGCGAGACGTTGGCCTTGGTTATGCCGAGCCGCTCCACGAGGTCCCCGGCGGAAAGCTCGCCGTCCTTAAGGATGGAGATGATCTCGAGCCGCTTCGGGTTGGCCAGGGTCTTGCATATCTCGGCCTGCAGTTCGAATACTTCCTTCTTCATATTTGCATTATTGCGAAATTTTGAAACAATGTCAAGCGAAAAAATCAGGCCCCGCGGTTTTACTGACGGCGGACGCCGGGTCCGTTATGCGCGGCTTGGGCAGGCAACCGCGGCCTGGGCGGGCAATCTTCCGGCAAAGCGGCGAGGCCGGCATTAAACAGCCTGCTAAAGGCTCACCCCGTGCAGGCTCATGGAGTTCTCGCGCAGCACCCTGCGTATGGTGTCGGTATCCGGGCTGAAGGGCAGTTCCGGCGGGGCCGGGGAGGGGAGGGCAAAGGACGAGAAAGGGGTGCGCAGGATCTTCATGTTGTACGCCGCCACAAGTAGCGGCTCGAGGTTCACGACGTCGAGTATGTTGTAGGCCAGCAGCGTTTCAAGCGCCTTTACGTTCTTGTTCCTGCGATAATCCTTCCACAAAAGGACCGCGAAGTACCCGTCAAGGCCGTCCAGCGGCCCCCGCTCTATCCCTAAGGACCTCTCGCACCCCTTGAGCCCGCCCTTGAACCCCAGGTCCCTCAAGACGTACCGCAGGTCTATATGGGCCTGTCCCATCCTTATCCCGAGGTGCGACTCGATGAATGGGACGTCGAAACACCTGCCGTTGTAGGTGACGATGAGGTCGTGCTTCGCTATCTCCTCCTTGAACCCATCGAGGTTCTCGCCCCTTATATAATACTTGACGCTCCTCCCGTCGTAGAGCGAGACGGCCGTAATGTACCCGCGGGGCCCCATATAGCCGTTAGTCTCCACGTCAAGGAAGACGGCGGTCTTTCTGAACTCTCCAAAGAGCCTCCAGTGCTCGCCCCTCGGGAGCAGGTCCGTAAAATAGCCTGGGCGCCTCAACTCAAGCTGGCGCAATGAATCCTCGACCCGCTCCTTGAAGATGTGGACGGTCTTTTTCAGGGGCGGCAGAGACAGCCTCATGGAGTCTTCCCAGGTAAGTATCCCGCTCTCCCAGATTCGCCGCTCCGAGCTCGCCCCTATGCCGGGGATATGGAGGAATGTGTTTGTGAGCATATTTGAGCGAAGACATTCTAACACAGTCGGGGCGGCTAATCACGATATATCGGGAGAGGCCGCGGAATGATGGCGCTAAAGCGCCCGGGAAAGCGGATATATTGCAGAGGATGGAGCGGCAAAACGGGGACTTCCGTCACAAAGCACCGCAAAACAGCGCCGCTATTGACTTTCAAGAGGGTATTTTGTTAAATTGAAACTGGCGTTTATAAATGGACAGGGACATGGATAGAGATGGATAAATACAGAATACTCGTTGTAGACGATGACGCGCTCTTCAGGACCCTCTGTTCGGATATACTTACGAACGAGGGTTTTTTTGTCGGCACCGCCTCCTGCGGAGGCGACGCCGTACGGATGATAGAGAACGACGAGCCGGTCGATATAGTCATAACCGACCTGGTGATGCCCGACATGGACGGGGTCGAGGTCCTCCACAGGGTAAAGCAGCATAACGCGCTCATAGACGTTATAGTGCTCACGGGCCACGGCACCATAGGGTCCGCCGTCGAGGCCCTTAAGAACGGGGCGTTCGACTACATCAGAAAGCCGCTCGACGAGCACGAGCTCCTCC
>JACRNN010000043.1 GCA_016234955.1 Deltaproteobacteria bacterium
CCCTGAGCCCTACAGCGCCGCGTCGCGCATAATGAACTTCGTCGGTATGGATATCTTGTGGGCGGCGAGCCTGAACGCCTCCCTGGCTATGGCCTCGGTGACGCCCTCCATCTCGTAGAGTATCCTGCCGGGCTTTATCACTACTACCCAGTCCTCGGGGCTTCCCTTTCCGCTGCCCATCCTTGTCTCGGCGGGCTTTTTGGTGATGGGCTTGTCCGGAAAGACCCTTATCCATATCTTTCCGCCCCTTTTTATATAGCGGGTCATGGCTATCCTCGCGGCCTCTATCTGCCTGGTGGAGAGCCACCCGCACTCCTGGGCCTGGAGCCCGTAGTTGCCGAACGAGAGGGTGGAGCCCCTCTGCGCGAGCCCCCTTCTCTTGCCCCTCTGCTGCTTTCTGAATTTAACCTTCTTCGGAATTAACATTGATTTCTCACCCGTTTACTGAGCCGCGGCGCCGGGTTCTTCCACCGCCCTGGGCTGCGCCACGACATCGCCTTTATATATCAGTACCTTCACGCCTATCTTACCGAATGTGGTCATGGCCTCGGCCACCCCGTAGTCTATATCGGCCTTGAGCGTATGGAGCGGGACCCTGCCCTCCCTGTACCACTCGGTCCTCGCTATCTCGGCCCCGCCGAGCCTGCCGGCGCACGTAATCTTTATGCCCTTGGCCCCCATCCTGAGCGCCGAGGTGACGGCCTTTTTCATCGCCCTCCTGAATGAGACCCTGCGCTCGAGCTGAAGGGCAACGTTCTCGGAGACAAGCTGCGCATCCACGTCCGGCTTCCTCACCTCGGTTATCTCGATGCCGACGTCCCTGCCCGTAAGCTTGGCGAGCTGTTTTTTCATAACGTCTATCTCGGCCCCGCGCTTGCCTATGACTATGCCCGGACGCGCCGTGCGTATTATGACCTTTACGTTGTTGGCGGTCCTCTCTATATCTATGCTCGATATCCCGGCGTGGAAGAGCTTCTTTTTTACGAACTTCCTTATATTCAGGTCTTCGTGAACGAAGCTGGAGTAATTCTTCTCGGCGTACCACCTGGATATCCAATCCTTGGATATCCCCAGCCTGAAACCTATTGGATGTACCTTCTGACCCAAAAAACTACCTCCGTTCAGCTCATGGTTTTTATTTATTACGGACGTTGCCCTTATATCGGCGCCGCGTCAAGCCCGGCGCATATCCCCCTGCCGGCGGACCTATCTCTCAGCGAGGACTATGGTGACGTGGCTCGTCCTCTTGCGTACGAGCGCCCCTCTGCCCATGGCCTTGGAATACGTGCGCTTCATGACGGGGCCCGGGTCTACAAAGGCCGTCTTGACAACGAGCTTGTCGACGTCGAGGTTCTTGGTGTTCTCGGCGTTGGCCACCGCGCTCTTGACGAGCTTGGTGATATCCCTGCCTACGGCCTTCTTGCAGAAGCCGAGCGTGGAGAGCGCCTCATCGACCTTCTTGCCCCTTATGAGATCGACCACGAGCCGCGTCTTCTGCGGGGAGACCCTTAAATATTTTAAAATCGCCTTGGCTTCCATCTTTGAGACTTGCTCCTTATCTTACTGTCAATATAAGCCCTGCACTATGCGGAACTCTTAGTTGCCGGCGGCGTTACGGAAATGCCTAAGGACTTCGCGGTTAACCTGCACTATGCGACCATTTTGCTTGCCAACGGCGCTGGAGGCGCTCCGTTTTCATGGCCTCACATCCTGTTTCATGGCCTCACCTCCTGGGTCGAAACTTTCAGCCGCCGCTTATTGCGCCGGTTAAGGGCGCGTCACCCGGCGGGTTACCCCTTGGCCCCTGGCACCTTCGACTTTTTTATCCCCGAGTGGCTGTGGAAGGTCCTGGTCGGCGAGAACTCGCCGAGCTTGTGCCCCACCATGTTCTCCGTGACGAATACGGGGATGAACTTCCTCCCGTTATGGACCGCGATTGTGAAGCCCACCATCTCCGGGATTATCATCGACCTTCTCGA
>JACRNN010000072.1 GCA_016234955.1 Deltaproteobacteria bacterium
GCAGACGAACAAGGTCATCAGGGGGGGCGCATGGGGAGGGATAGGCCACTACAGCATGCCGGAATTTGTAAGGACCTCTTTCAGGGTGGTCTCCAGACCGGATGAGCTGTACAACGACCTCGGGTTCAGATGCGCATGGTCAGCCAAGTAAGTTTTCAGGGAACCTCTGAAAAACCTATAGGTCGGAACACTTAAAAAAAGGCCGGCCTACGGATAGGCCGGCCTTTTTTTAAGGCTCCGGCAATCATGGGCTTTACATCCGCTCTACTTGCCGTACCTGTATGCGATGACGCGGACCTTTTCAAGCGTTATCATCCCCTCGGCCACCATCTTATCGAGCTCCGGCAGAAATTCCGCGATACGCTCAGGCTTATCGACTATCTCTATCACCATCGGCATATCCTCGGAGAGCCTCAACACCTTCGAGGTGTGGATCCTGCTGTGCACGCCGAAACCGAGCGCGCCCTTGAGCACCGTGGCCCCCGCCATCCCCATCTTCCGCGCCTCCTCGACTATCGCCTCATAGAGGGGGCGGCCCGCGTATCTGTCGCTCTCCCCTATGAATATGCGGAGCAGCTCAGACTCTGACGGCAGTTTCATGACATACCTCCATTCTAAAATATAAAAAAAGCGCAGGCTGCTCAAAAAGCTCCCGACCCACGCCACCTGGCGTGGGTGCCCCGAAGGCGTGGAGGAGCGCGGAATGAGGCGTAGTTTGTATCTACGCCGCAGTGACGAGCGACGTTTTTTTAGCGTTCTGAAGACGCAACGGTTTTTTAGCCCCAGTGGTTTCATTGACGCCGCAGATGGGGCTTTTTCAGCGGCCTGCTAAAACAAGGCGCGCCCCGCGGCCAGACCGAGGAATAGCAATACGACCCCTGTCACGTTCTGGAGGATGATATTGCCGAAGGCGAGGAGCCACTGCGAATCGCGGATGAGCGCCGACGTCTCGAATATGTAGGAGGAGAACGTCGTAAACGCGCCCATGAACCCTATGAGGATGATCGCCCTCGCCTCTCCGGATATTACCACCCGGTCCTCGGCCAGGGACCAGACCAGTCCGAAAAGGAAACAGCCGGCCATGTTGACGGCAAAGGTTCCCCACGGGAACACCCCGCCGTAGGCCCTCTGCACCAACCCGCCGAACCAGTACCTGAGCAGTGTGCCGGCGACCCCGGCAATCGCCATCCAGAATATCTTCATAAGAAGCACCGCGTGAAATGGTAATATTGAATATGCATAGCGAGCGCCCAGCCCGCGGAAAAGCCGCGGGGTCAAGCGAGCGAATAGAAATTGTTTCCTTACATATCGAAGATTCCCGCGGAAAAGCCGCGGGGAGCTTCAATTCCCGTCTATTCTATTTAAAAACGTGCCATTTGGCAAATTAATTAATCATGGATATTGACTATCCCCGTCAACGGTGTTAATTTTAATGATAAAAGATTTAACCTGAAAAAGTCGCGGACAGGCCCACTGGCCGCGTTCCATATCCGCCTCACTGGGAATACCATACTCAAAGACCTGACAGTCAGAGGGTAGGGGCTCAGAGGCACTGCCGGCGGCTCCATTCGCCGCGACAGGGCCGTATCAACGGGATCCTTGCCGAGGGGCTGGCCAGGCACTTACTGGAGAGCGCACTTGAACCTTACCGACGAAAGATTTTTGGACATCATATGGGGCACAGGCCCCATAGTAAAGCTCATACTCGCCATACTCCTTCTCTGCTCGATATTCTCCTGGGCGATAATCGTCTACAAGATAATGCTCTTGCGGAAGATAGAGAAGGAGACCACCGCCTTTTACAACATCTTCTGGGAAAAGCGGCAGTTTCCACAGATATTTGCCGCCTCCAAGCCGTTCAAGTCCACCCCGCTCGTCAGGCTCTTCAACTCGGTATACAACGAGATATCCCAATCCGCCAAACAGGAGCATGGCAGGGGCGATCTCCGGCGGGAAGACGTGGAGATGTTCCAGAGGATACTCAGGAAGACGGCCTCACAGGAGGCCGCCAACCTCGAGTACGCCGTTGGCTTTCTCGCCACTACCGGCAATACCGCGCCGTTCATCGGCCTGTTCGGGACCGTCTGGGGCATAATGACTTCGTTCAGGTCCATCGGCGCCAAGGGCTCGGCCAATCTCGCGGTCGTCGCCCCTGGGATAGCCGAGGCGCTTATAGCCACGGCCATGGGGCTCCTGGCCGCCATACCCGCGGTCGTAGGGTACAACCATCTGCTTACCAGGATAAACCGCATCAACACCGAGATGAACAACTTCTCGGCGGACA
>JACRNN010000073.1 GCA_016234955.1 Deltaproteobacteria bacterium
CACTACGCACGCGATCTCGTTGTCGGTATTCCTGCGGACCGATGTTACGACATACCTGCTTGTCGACCCTATGAGGGCAAGGAGGCTGTGAAGCTCCTTCGGGGCTTGAAGCGTTATTTCGCTATTCTGCTCGATATCCAGCACAGTGAACGAAAAACCCTCGGCCATGGAGGGGTCGAGCACCAGGCCGGACGTGTTGAACGGGTCGGCGTACACCCTGTATACGGGGAGGTTCCATGAGCCGGTCGAGGTCTTGTTGGCCATGAGCACCAGTACCGGTTCGCTCCCCCTTTCCATGAACTCCACCTCCGCGGCCCCCGGACCCAAGCGCTTCACGCTCCCGGTGAAATCCCTGCCGGAGAGCCCCCTGTCATGCGCGTAAAGCCCGAGGTCCATCGAGACCTCCTTGCAGGCGTTGAACGTATTCCAGACAATCTCGTGTACGCCGGAGTTGGCGCACCCTGACCTGTGCGTTATTATCAGCTCGAGGTCGTCGCCGCACCTCAAGACGTGGAAATCGGCTATAAGGCCCTTTTCTCTGGCGATATAGAGCCTCTCCTTGGCGGTATCGAGTATATCGGGGTGGGAGCTTACATGGCCTACGAACCCGCCGACATCCGCTGTAAATACGCTGAGCGTAAGTTTTTGTCGTTCCACGATTAAACGCATCTCCTCGAAAATGCATAGCGAGCGCCCCACCAGCGGGTCAGGCTAACGGGGTATTCGATAATCTCTCACAAGCCAGACGGTTCCCGCAAAGGTTTGAAGCCCCCCCTCAGCCAACGCCGCCGTGGGCTTCGGAGAAAGGGTTGCGGCAAGAAAACGACGCAAATCGAATCTGGCATGTAAGCGTATACTTTACATGCCCGTTGGAGCTCCCCGCGGCTTGCCGAGGGTAATCTTCGACATATAAGGGAATATCTATTTCTATTCGCTCGCTTGACCCCGCAACAAGCTGCGGGGAATACGCTCGCTATGCATGTTCATGCGGCCAAAAGGCCCCGGCTCAGTCCGCCGCAGGTGCTGGCGGACTCTCTATATTCCGTAGATAAATAAGAACGGCTGTCGCAAGGGCTAAAAAGGCCTCTTATGAGGTCTCCTTCGTCAGCCTCTCTTTACCCCTGTGAAACGCCTCTTTACCGCTCTCGTACGCGGCGGTCAGATCCTCTTTTCTATCGGATACCATCTGGCGGACCTTATCGGCGCTGTCTCCGATGCGGTCTCTGGTGTCCGTACACCTGTCTTTCGCCCACTCGCCGGCGTCCTCAAGGCCGTCCCTCAGCTTCTTCCTCGTCTCCGCCCCTGAACTCGGCGCATAGAGCAACGCTAAAGCGGCGCCTGCGATGCCTCCAAGCAAAAATGCCAATAATGCCGTGCTTTTACCGGTTTCCATCGTCGTCACCCCCTTTGTTCCTGTCACGTCTTAACAATCTCTTTAATGCGCGGCGCGTTCCAAGGAGCAGGCTCAGAACGGTTATTACCGGGCTTCTGATATTGTCGACCACAAGTTCCACAACGGCGGTCATCTTAAGCCCGACCTCCTTGACCCGCTTAACCAACTCGTCCAAGTCCCCGGCCTGGGAGTTCAGTTTATTTACCAGGGAGTTCACCCCTTCTACCGTCTTCCTGCTCTCAACGGTCAGATCCTCTACCGCTTTTACGGTCTTTCTGATCTGGAATATCATCGGCACGAGCGCTATTACCAGAACCAAAAAGGCCACTACCGCTATTATAATGGCGATGTCATTGAGATCCGCGGTTATAGTCATTACGCCTCCAAAATAAGTATATCCTGTTTTGAGAGTCTGTCAAGTTTACGCCGAAGTAGCGTGAGTAAAAAATTTCTTTATATTTTAAGACGTTATATTGATGCGGCCCCGAGCCAGGCAACGCCGGCGACAAGCTCGTGAAACTCGCGTATCTCCTCGGCCAGACGATCCTTCTCACAGTGGGACGTCCGGCGCCCCGCGGACGGGCCGCCCCGGGAAGAAAGACCTTTCATCCAATTTTACAATATATTAAATCGCTCGAATTTGAAATAGTTTTGTTATCTGAAAAACATGACATTTTGTGACCTTAGTCTCTTGACAAAAACTGATAAAATAGGTTATTATAAGGCAGTTTTAGAGTGCCGGGCACCCAATAGCGGATGCACTCGGACGCGGAGCAAACCCTGCCATGAAGATACTGAAGAAAGCCACCCTCGTAACGCTCGCAACCATAATCCTGATACTCCCGGCTGCGGCCAGGGCTGAAGACACCATGCAAAGGACGCTCAGGGACTCTATCTACGGCGGGGTGATAGGCGCGCTCGCCGGCACGGCTGTACTTCTGCTGACCAAGAACCCGGGCGACCACCTCGGCTTCATACCGACAGGCGCCGGTGTAGGTATCCTTGTTGGAGCCGC
>JACRNN010000079.1 GCA_016234955.1 Deltaproteobacteria bacterium
CTTGAGGACGTCTATGTACTTGAGTGTTTCGTACCTTACGGCTTCGTTGTCCTTCATGGGGTCCCTGTCATAGACGCCGTCGACCTTCGTGCCCTTCAATATCACGTCCGCGTGTATCTCCATCGCCCTCAGCGACGCGGCGGTGTCGGTGGTGAAGTACGGGTTGCCGGTGCCGGCGGCGAATATTATGACCCTTTTTTTCTCGAGGTGCCGGACGGCCTTCCTCCTTATGTAGGGCTCGGCGAGTTCCTTCATCTCTATGGCGGAAATCACCCTGGTAAAGAGGTCCAGTTTTTCAAGGGCGTCCTGGAGCATGAGCGCGTTTATGACGGTGGCGAGCATCCCGACGTAATCCGCGGTCGCCCTGTCCATCCCCTGGGCGCTTGCGGACACCCCGCGGAAGATGTTGCCCCCGCCTATCACGACCGCGACCTCGATGCCGAGCGCATGCACCTCCTTTATCTCGGAGGCTATGCCGTTTATGACGGCCGTGTCGACGCCGAATTCCTTTTCGCCCATGAGGGCTTCGCCGGAGAGCTTGAGGAGGATTCTTTTGTATTTATATCGAGGCATGTTCGGATAAGCGCTCTACGGTAAATTAGCAGGCTGCTGAAAAAGCCCCATCTGCGGTGTCGTCATCGTCGTTCGTCACTGCGGCGTACGAGACAAGTACGCCTCATGCCTCACTTCTCGACTCCTCGGGGTACCCATGCGAGAAGCATGGGTCGGGAGCTTTTTGAGCAGCCTGAATGTATTTTTGAGTTTTCCCGCATCCTGTTAGCAGCCTGATGAAACCGCCCTGGACTCCAACCCACAGGGTCTTCGGGACGTCAAAAAATAGAATCTTCCAGCAAACCGTCAGAGCGTATTTTATGTCGGCGAAGTCCGCACAACGAGGGTCGGCGCACCCGGTTGAAAAAAAGGGAATACGCCGGCTCCACCCAGGGCTATACCCTGGCCGCGGCGGCGACCTCGCTGGCGAAGTCAGAGGACTTCTTCTCTATCCCTTCTCCGACCTTGTACCTCGAGAAACGCCTGACGCAGATGTTCTCGCCGAGCTTGGCGATAGCGTCTATGAGGAGCTTTTCAATCGTTACATCCGGGTTTTTCACGAAAGGCTGCTCAAGGAGACAGACTTCCTTGTAAAACTTCTCCACCTTGCCCTCGACCATCCTGGCTATGACGTGGTCCGGCTTGCCGGATTCCCTGGCCTGCGCGGCGTATATGGCCTTTTCCCGCTCTACGACGTCGGCAGGGACTTCGTTCCTGCTTACATAGAGCGGGCTGCCGGCGGCGATATGCATGGCGATGTCTTTTACGACGGCGGCGAACTCCTCGGTCTTGGCCACGAAGTCGGTCTCGCAGTTCACCTCAAGGAGCACGCCCACCTTGCCCCCGGCGTGGATATATGAGGTCACCAGCCCTTCGGCCGCGACCCTGCCGGCCTTTTTCTGCGCGGCGGCAAGCCCCTTCTCCCTCAGATACGTGACGGACTTTTCGATATCGCCGTTGTTCTGCGCGAGGGCCTTCTTGCAGTCCATTATGCCGGCCCCGGTCTTCTCCCTCAGTTCCTTCACTGCTGAAGCGGAAATCTCCATTGTGTCAAAACCCCCATCATCCTGCCGATATGTTTTTAGCGTTCTGTAGCCGCCGAGGGTTTTCAAGCCCAGGGAGGTTTCGTTTTTTTACTGCGCGGCAGCCGCGCCTGATGGCCGGGCCGCCTCTTCCGGCTTTACCGCCGCGGCGGCAACCGTCTCGGCAAAGGCCTTTTCCTTGTCCTTCTTGTCGGTCCTGGCCTGCAGGCTCTCCTCATAAATGGCCTTGCCCTCGAGGCACGCGTCGGCCACGGAGCTGGAAAAGAGCTTTATCGCCCTTATGGCGTCGTCATTGCCGGGTATCACGTAATCGACCTCGTCCGGGTCGCAGTTGGTGTCAACTATGGCCACGACCTTTATGCCGAGCCTCCTGGCCTCTTTTATGGCTATCGATTCCTTCTTCGAGTCTATTATGAAGAGGACGGCCGGGACGCCATTGAGCTCGCGCACCCCGCCGAGGTACTTCTCGAGCCTATCCCTCTCCCTTTTGAACATGAGAGACTCTTTCTTGGTGGCCGAGGCATAGGCCGGGTCGTTATCCATGTTGTCGAGCTCTTTGAGCCTGTTGATGCTCTTTTTTATAGTGGCGAAGTTGGTCAGGAAACCGCCTATCCACCTGTTGTTGACATAGCCCATGCCGCACCTTGTGGACTCTTCGTTTATGGCGTTATGGGCCTGCTTCTTGGTGCCTATGAAGAGCACCTTCCCGCCCTTGGCCGTGGTGCTCTTTATGAAGTCGTACGCCTCCTTGAAGAGCTTTACGGTCTGTTGCAGGTCTATGATATATATCCCGTTCCTCGCGCCGTAGATGTAGGTCTTCATCTTCGGGTTCCACCTCTTTGTCTGGTGGCCGAAGTGAACGCCTGATTCGAGAAGCTGTTTCATCGTAAGGTAAGCCATATTCTCTTTCTCTCCTTTTTTGGTTTTTTTCCTCCGCGCCGGGATAAATTGCCGGAAACCGCATGGGCGGCACCGCCGGCATAGGAACCTGCGCGTGTGTATTTAATCGAATATTTTTAACATATAAAAAACCGTGTTGCAAGCGAAAATTATCCCAAAGCCCGCATCCGGGGCGCGCCACACCCCCTTTCAGCGGCGCACGGGCCGATAGACGCCCTTGACCTTGAAGTTGAAGTCGAGGTTCATGACATAAGACCAATCTATGCCGGATGCGGTGGAGCGCGCGTCGTCCGGGGAGCCCCATTGGTTGCCGGGGGTGTAGAACCAGTTCGCTACCGCGTCTTTGGTGTGGCGCAGGATTATCCAGTGCCTGCCCGGGGCCAGCACCGGGCCCTCCGCGGAGTCCCTTGAAAACCTGAACGGAAACCACTTGTACCCGGGATAGTATTGGACCGTATCGAGGGAGAGAGGCAGGCTCCTTACGCCCTCCATGCCGGGCCTGCCGTTGTCGTCACGGACGACGTCTATCCAGAGGCCGCCGAGACGGCCTCCGAACTTATGCATCGCGAGCGCGATCTCGTCCACCCTCATGGGCCTGTCTATGACGAACGCCTGGGCATAGGCGTAATCCCCGGTCACGTACTCGGCGGTCTCCTTGTCAAAGGTCTTGCGCCCGGACTGCGCGCCTGATGCCGCGTATACCTCTATGAGCGACGGGAATCGCGTATTGCCGAACTCGACGGGTTCCGCCTCATCCAAAGGGGGCTTGACCGGCGGTGGCGGCGCAGGGGGCGGCGGCGCCTGCGCGACCGCGGCCGTCTTCGAGGCGGCCATTATGTAGTTTACCGGGAACGGCCGGGTCTCCTTCAAAGAGAGCCTTATGTCGTCCTTCCGGTACTCGGCGCCCACGTCCTCCCTGAACGACGGCAGGGACGGGGACGCCCTCCATGTGTCGTTTATGTCGTTCGAGTCGAGCCCTACGGCCTGTCTTATGTGCCTGGGGCCTACGAAGAGATGGCTCTGCTGGGCGTCGTAGGGGACCCAACCGAGGTCCGGGTACCATACCTCCATCCATGCGTGCCCGCCCTGGCCGATACCCTGGAGGAGCGCGCCTTTCTCAAGCGGCACCTTCCATCTCTTGCCCAGGGAGAGCCCCCCGACCACGCGCGCCGGTATGCCTATGGAACGGAGCAGGGCAACGGAGAGGTGCGCGTAATTCTGGCAGTTCCCCTCCCCGGTCTTAAGCGTCCGGAGCGCGTCGTAATCCGGTATGGGGGTCCTGTACTTCACGTTGTCCACCACCCAGTTAAGGACCGACATCACGGCCCCCTGCTCGGTGGAGGCCCCGGAAGATAGCCTCAGGGCAAGCTCCCTTATCTTCGCATCCCCGGACTGGACAAGCGGGGTCGGCTTCAAAAAGAGCGCCGCATCAGGGGGCATCTTTCCAGCGTCCATCGGGAACCGGGCCGCGCTCGTTATCTTGCCGAGCTCCAACTCTATCCTTACCGTGTATCTCTCCGTTACGCGTCCGTCGGATTCAAGTCCCGTCCAGGTCACGACCGTAAACGCGTTCCCGAAGCCGTCCCTCTCAATCGCCACGGAGTCGGGCCGGGGCGAGTACTCGACCTTGCGCCCGCTTATCGTTTGTTTGAGGAAGGGGCTCAAAAACTCGGACGGGTTGGCGAACCTGAAGGTGAGCTTCTTCAGCCCCCCGGCGCCGACGGCGAAGGTCCTGTCCTCACTCACCTCCACCGCCCCGTCGATACTCCCTTCAAACACGAGCGTAGCGCCGCGGGAGTCAAAGGCGAAAAGGGCCGTGAAGAGCGCCAAGGCCATCGCCGTATTAAGTATTTTCATGGATACCGCCCTACTTCGTCCTGGCCACAAAGACCCCGTCCCATCCGTCCGGCGGAGGGGACTGCATGTACTCGGCGCACCTCCGCGCATAGAGCTTCGACGGGCCGTCGCCGTATCGTTGCATAATACCGGAGAATAGCTCGCCAGCCTCCTTGAACCGCCTTTCCCTGTAAACGGCAAGGGCTGTCGAGAACTCCTCGATGAGTACCGAGTGCGTTTGATCGCCCCCGGGCCCCATAAGCTCGTACACGACGACCGGCCTTTGCTTGCCCTTTACCCTCACGAGGTCTATCTCCCTGAAGACGAACTCCTCGCCGACCGTTGCGCGGGTCGATTCGCTCACGAGTATGTGCGTGCCGTAGAGCTTGTTCATGCCCTCGAGGCGGGACGCGAGGTTGACGGTATCCCCTATGGCGGTATAGTCGAACCTGAGCTCCGCGCCCATGTTCCCCACCACCGCCTCTCCGGTATTTATCCCTATCCCTATGTCGATTGCCGAGTATCCCTGCGCCCTCCACCCGGAGTTGAGCCCGTCGAGCCTCGATATCATCTTGAGCGCCGCGGCGCACGCCTTCCTCGGATGCTCCCTTATCTCAAGCGGGGCGTTGAAGACGGCCATCACGGCGTCCCCTATGTACTTATCGAGCATCCCCTCCTCTTCAAGCACTATGCGGGTCATTGGGTTCAGGTATTCGTTCAGCAGGGCAACGAGCCTCTCCGGCGGGAGCGTCTCGGATAGGCCCGTAAACCCGCGTATGTCGGAAAAAAGGACGGTTACAACCCTTTTTTCCCCTCCGAGCTTGAGACGGTCCGGGTCTTTGAGTATCTCGGATACGAGCTGTGACGATACATAGGTGGAAAACGCCTTTTTCAAATATCTGTTCCTTTTCTCCACCACGGCGTTCCTGTAGGCCTCGCCAGTGAGGTACGCGAGCGATAAGGAGAGCGCCGGGTAGACAACCCCGGCCCTTACGCCGTAGGCCGAGAAGAGATGGAAATCGAGGAGGACGAGCGCTGTAAAGAGCCCGGCGTAGACCAGAAGGCTTAAATATGTGCGCCGCACCGAGCCGAGCGCGGCCGAGAGCGCAAGGGGCATAAAGGCGGTCATGAAGAGGTCGAATATGACGACCCTCGTGTCATGTATCAGGAACCTTTGCTCTATCACGTTCCCGGCAACGGTGGCGTGTATCTCCACGCCCGGGAAGAGCGACTCAACGGGCGTGGGCCTTATGTCGTATACCGCCGTCTCCGTGACGCCGACAAAGACGAGCCTGTCCCTGATCTCGTCAGCCCCGACCCTGCCCTCCATGACGTCCACGGCGGAATATGTCTTGAAGGCCCCGGCCCCTCCGTAGAAGTTGAGCGGGAAGGCGCCCCCCTCGTCCACGGGGATCGTCCCGTCTTTCATGGAGATCGAATCTATCCCGTACTCCGCGACGTTGAGCGTCACCGCGCCGCCCAAATATCTGCTCACTGCATCGAGGGAAAGAGAGGGGTATATTCCGGAGCCGTATTTAAAGACCAGCGGGGCCGACCTATAGATGCCGTCCGGGCCGGGGACCATGTTGAAGCCGCCGAACCCTATTGAGCCCGCGCCTATACGTGGGATATCGGTCTCCACATTTGTGAATTCCGGGGCCGGGATGGACGCAACGGTCGGCTGGGCTCCCCCTGCGTATCTGACAAGGTTTATCCTCGACCTGTTTATCTGGGAGAGTGCAACCGGGTTGGGCGCGGCGATGGAGTCGTCCCTGAAGAAATAACCGAGGGTGACGTTGCCGGCCTCCCTTATGGCTTTGGCGAGCTCCGAGTCCGCCCTCTCGTTCTCCTCCTCTGAGAATACGATGTCCACGGCCACGACGCGGGCGGGCTTTAGAGCCCTTATGAGCCGGGCGGTATCGGACCTTGTCCAGGGCCAGCGCCCGATGGAGTTTATGCTCTTCTCGTCCACGGCCACCACCACGACCTGAGCCGGGGCGGCCCTTGCGCCCCTTGCCGCGAACATCGCGTCAGCGGCCCTGAGGTCTATGCCGGTCAAGAAGGCGGGTTTGAACCAACAGGCGAATACGGTTATGACGGAGGATAGGACGCCGAATATGACGAAGACGGTCCTGTCGCCCGGCTTGAGCCAACCAGGGCGCATCAATCCGTCTCCATGACGTTGATAAGCATCTCGACCGTCTCCCTGTGCATCCCTTCCGGGAACTCCTGCCTGTACCGCTTGAAGAGCCTGAGCGCGCCGTCCTTTTCACCGAGGTCCATCTCTATCATCCCGGCCGAGAAGAGCGCGTTCTCGAAAAACGGCGCAAGCGGGTACTTATCCACCACGGCCATGTACTCGGCAAGCGCCTTGCCCGGCTCGCTCAAGTTCCTCGAAAGCACGGTGCCGCGCTCAAGATGGGCCTCGGCCCTGACAGGGGCCGCCTCGGAAAGGTCTATGGCTATCTGGAAGACGTTCAGCGCGTCCGTGTACCTCTTGCTGTCCGCGAGGTAATGGCCGTAGTTTATGTTCCACCTCGCCAGTATCAACGGGAGGCTCCCGGCCTCCTCCCACTGGACCGGGGCGTTGACGTCGGTAATCGCCTCGAGCTCGCCCCTGACCTGCTCGAGGGGGGACCCCGGCTCCACGTCGACGGGCTCTATCGGCTCGTTTCCCCGGGTGTTCTCGGTCATCTTGCCGGGGGCAAGCACCACGGACCCGGTGTCCGTGCCGGAGACGGCTACGTTATCCTCCTTGCCGAAGAGCACGTTCGCCTCGTTCCTGTTCATCACGATGAAGTCGGTGCCCTTGACCCCTGCGACCCCGGTCGGGGTCTTTACCTTTATGTCGCTTGAACCGGCGAACCTGCCCACCACGGCCCTGAGCTTGCCGGTAGAGAGGGTATATACCGCGCTCCTTTTCTCCTTCCCGATCAGGAAGACGGTTATCTCGAGCTCGCTGTCATTGCCGACGTTGAGCCTCGTGCCGTCCACGAGGCTTATGGAGAGCCTCCCGTCGCTCCCGGTCTTTACTCTGTCGCCCACGTCGAGCGAGAGGCCCCTGGACGCGACGGTCCACCTAACGGAGTCCTTTGGCCTGAAGTACGTTGTCCCGCCGGCCGCCTCTATGGAGCCGACGGATGAACGCGCGGCTGAATGGAGAGGGAGAAGCGTAAGGAAAAAGAAGAGGAAAAAAAGGGAGTACCGCGTCCCGGCGGGTCTGAAAACTACTCTTTTAGTCTCCATTCAAGCTCACCTTTCCCTAATATTCCGGTCACGACGAGCTTGATGTACCTGGCGTCAGGCCCTGGTACAGGCTCCGTGCCCGTCTCGGTGTACTTCGGGAACTTGACGACGTATCCGTAGCTCCAGAGGTCGAAGTAAGGGAAGAACTCCCGCAGAAGGGGGTCGGCGGGGTCTACCTTCACGATGGATATGGGGGTCAGACGCGCACCTTTGTCGTCCTCGAGGTAGAGCCTCCATATCGAGTCCCTCTTGTTGAAGTCGTTCCACCTTTCCTCCGGCGTGTAGGCCGTGAAGAAGAACTCGTTATAGCTCTGCGCCTGCTCCATTTCCCTGTCC